>JAGLDC010000029.1 GCA_023145965.1 bacterium
CATGCCCCGGCGTATCAATGAAATTTAAGTGAAAGACCTCCCCGCTGCGCGCCTTATAATCCAGCGATACGCTTTGTGCTTTAATCGTAATGCCTCGTTCTTTCTCAATATCCATTGAATCAAGCACTTGCGCCAACATTTCGCGATCAGACAAGCCGCCACACACTTGAATGAAACGGTCTGCAATCGTCGATTTACCATGATCGATATGCGCTATTATCGAAAAATTTCTTATCTGTTTATCAAGTTTCATATATTGCCTTTAAGTTATTTAATAACCGGCGATTGATTTTCGAAATCGAGTGCGAGGTCCGCGAGTTTTAACGATATCGCTTTCGATATTCCATGCTCTTGCATAGTTATACCATAAAGGAAATCTGTTGCCTCCATAGTCTTCTTATTATGCGTAATAAGTATGAATTGCGTATCCTGAGCAAAGCGACGTATAAGCCGTAGGAAGCGGTTAACATTCGCATCATCGAGAGGAGCATCTACCTCGTCGAGCATGCAAAATGGGCTTGGTTTAACCTTATATAATCCAAAAAGAAGCGACAGAGCGCACAGAGCCTTTTCTCCTTGAGAGAGTTTATTAATCGATAAGAACCTTTTCCCGCGAGGACGCGCTGCTATTTCAATATCGGCTTCCAAGACATCGACACCCTCTTCAAGTTTGAGATCAGCCTCGCCGCCTTCGAATAACTCTGTGAATATTTGACGAAAATTGAGTCTTGTTTTTTCGAAGGTCTCGAGGAATTCCTCCCGCGCGATATTATCAAGCCTGCGAATAGTCTTTTTTAGCTCCTGTCCGGCATCGAGAAGGTCTTTTCTTTGCGTGGTCATGAATTCGAATCGGTTTAGCTCTTCCTCATACTTAACCTCAGACTCAGGATCAACCCCGCCGAAATCAGCGATTCTTCCCTTTAAACGGTCGAGCTTGTTTCTCGCTTTCTGTTCTTCGACCTCAGACAGTTTCTCTTGGTGATCGATTTTTTCAATATCTATGGAGTAATCAGAAAGCAGGTTCTTTTTCAACCAACCGATTTGTATTTCTTGATCGTGTTTTTCCATGGTCTTTTCGTGAACAATCTTCTCCAAAGCTGTGAAGTTATTTGTTGTCTCCCGCAATTCGACATCGACCTTTCGAAGCATATCGTTGACCTCTCGTGCATCCTCCATGGTTTTGTTGAAGGAATTTTCCGCCTCTTCCTTTTCACCGAATAGCTTCCTAATCCGCTCTCGATGTTTCTCCTGAGAATTCCTATAATCACCGAGTTCAACCTCGAGTTGCTCTGCCCTCTGTTTCGCACGATTCACAGCCAAAGAAGCTTCTTTTCTCTGCAATTCCAACCTCTCCAATTCGCGCGATATACCCTCTATTACACCTTTCGCACGCACATATTCCATTTGGTAGTTTGTCGCAAGCCGAGTGCAATCTCGCACCTCGACCTCAGCCTTTTCCTGCTTCTCGAGCATTTTTTTAAGCTGAGCGTTTCCCTGTTCTGTTCTGGAATGAAGATCGGATAAGGAGCTTTCGTATCCCGTTATAGAAGCTATTGTCCTGTCTCTTTGGGCTATAAATTCCCCAATCCTCGAATCGGCATTCTTTATTGAACCTTCGAGTGTTCTAATATCGAATTCACGCTCCCGATGTTGTCTTTCGGCGCTATAGAACCTTTTTTCGCTTTCGCCAAGCAAATTTTTAGACTCATCGAGTTTTAATCTAGCTCTTTTCTCCTTTTGCATCGAGTCTTTAAGGTTTTCATTCGCCTGAAAATCGATTTTCTCTATTTCCGCGAGCGTCTTTCTCAGAGATTTTAGTTCTGTGAAGCGCGTAACCGGCGAAGTCTTGAGTTTTCCTATTTTCCTGATGCCCGGAGCGCGTAAGTAATCACCATCGACAGCTACAAAATTGTCCGATACTTCATCTGAGGAAAAGCCATCGAGTAATGAAAGAACAGCTTCAAAGCCCGTTTTCACAACGGCGGCATTAGATTGAGCTTTCGGGAGCTCTTCAAGCACTATTACTATCGCCGATGCTTTTGCCTTATTTATTATTTCAGCGACTAAAGCGGCCGATTTTTTGTCCTGCACCACCCATGCTCTCGAAAGATCGCCTAGCACCAGATCGATTGCCTGAGCGCTAAGCTCTGATGGTTCAAGCAGGTCTGCAACCTGCCCAAAAGCGCCTCCGATAGAAATTATTTTATCACGAATAGGCTTCGCAAGCTTACCCCTTTCGGCGTTTTCCTCGAGCGCTTTGAGTTTAGCGCGCAAGCCGCTAACCTCGCCACCGAGTTTACCAACCTCCTCGTAAAGCATGGATTTATTCGTTCTTATTTCGGCTAATTCTGATTGAGAGTTCTCGAAATGTGTTTTAGCTCCAACGTATTCTTCCTTAAGCTTTCCCTGTTGCTTTTCAGCTATCTCGAATTGCGCCTTTTTTTCTTCGAGAATTTTTATTTCTGAAGCAGATTTCTTTCTTGTCTGGTCAATTTGCCCATCGATTGTAAGAAGCTGCCTTTTTGCGGAATCGATGTTTGCCGAGGTTCTCGCAAAGGCTGATTCAGCCTTCCCAAGGCCACCTCGAAATTCGATTACTTCTTTTCGTAAAACAGAATAGCCCTTTTCAGAATCAGTCTGGCGCGCGATTAATTCGTCCGTTTTATTTTTGGTTTTTTCAAATTCGCTTTGCTTTTGTCCCAGAATTCCCGAGGTTTTATTTATTTGTTCAACAAGCTCTTTTTGATGCGTTTCTTGTGTTTTCGCAGTTAGATTCGAGGTTTCAATGCCACTTTCCGCATTGATAATCCTTTCCTGAAGAACCGCAAATTCTTTCTCGCCAGAGGCCATCTCAGATTCTATCTTCCTAAGCACCTCGCCGGTCTTTGAAACTTGCACTTCCTTTTCGTCTCGATCCACAGAGAGCACTTGACGGCGTGTCTCAAGTTCCGTCTTTTTCGCATGTATTACTGCTGTTTCTTCCTCTTTTAAGGACAATTTCTTTGCGATTTCCGAAAGCGAATTACTAATATGGTGATATTCATTATCGGCTATTTTTACAGCGAGACCAGCAGCGCGTTTTTTCAGCCTTTTCAAGTCTTGCGCACGGCGCATTTGCCGTTTTAGAAAATTCACATTATTCTCAACTTCGGTTATTATATCACCGAGTCGAGTTAGATCGTCCTCCGTGTTTTTGAGTTTACTCTCCGAGGCGCGGCGGTCAAGCTTATACTTCATTATTCCCGCTGCTTCTTCAAAAAGCGCCCTGCGATCATCCTTACGACCGGAAAGAATGCGCTGAATCATCGATTGCTCGATAAGGGCATAAACCGAATTTCCAATGCCCGTTCCCATTAAAATGGACTGGATATCCTTTAGGCGAACCTGCCTTCCGTTAACGAGATATTCCGAATCACCTGTGCGGAAATATCTGCGCCCAATAATCACCGTCTCCTCCATGGGATCATATGGAAGCAAACCCTTGCAATCTTTAAGCTTGATCTGGACTTCTGCCATACCCATAGGCTTCTGCTCACGTGTTCCCTCGAATATGACATCTTGCATCGAGGTAGAACGTAGTGATTTTACTTTTTGTTCGCCGATAACCCAGCGGATAGCATCGAGAATATTTGTTTTCCCACATCCATTCGGCCCGACAACAGCAGACAGTCCCTGACTGAACGAAAGCTCGGTCTTGCGTGCAAAACTCTTAAAGCCATGTATTGTAAGTTTCGCGAGAAACATCTATTTGCTGTCTTGGTTGGGCTGTTTCTTCCTGGGACGACGTCTTCTGTTTGTAGATTTTTGAGGCTTCTGTGAAACTTCACCATCTCGATTATTTTGACTTGTATTTCTAGGGTTCTGAGAAGAGGAATCCCTGTTTTGTTGGGAAGATTTCTCTTTTGAGTCGCTTTTCTTAAATCTACCGTGCGTATCGCTTGATGAGCGTCTTCTCGATGGGAAAATCTTGATGTGATTAGAATAAATCCAGCCTTTTTCGCCTTTTAATACCTCTACACGGTAAACACCGTCACCTTTTATTGGGAATTCGGCGGTCGAGCCTTCGGCGGTATCGACTACTTCGCCTCGGTAAACAAGGCGGATCGTCCCCGGCTCCGGCGCTTTTACCTTAAAGACTATACTTGGATGCCAACTCATAGACTCGCCCATATTAGCAGTGAATCTCTTCGATTCACACCAGAAACGAAATCCCCTAGCATTGCCCCAACGGTAATTAGAGAAAAATGCACTGGTTTGTTTCAGTGCGCTGATAAATTTCTTTTTAGCGGAATTAAAATCGTCTATAGGAAGCGGAGAATTGATTAAAACATGGGTTCTCAAAGATTGTAATTGCACTTTGTATGGGAAAAGTGTAAGCCTAATTGGACCTAATTTGTATGATGCTGCATGGGCATCGAGGGAACCTATGCCGAGTATCCTACGCTTCTCGGCGCTCTTGTCCCAGCGAGCAAGCGTCTGGGGTGAAGGCGTCCCGAGAATGCTTCTCGGATGCATGAGAGATCTAAATCGGGTGTTTTTATCGAGCCCTTCCAGCCACGCAGACATATGATTCCATACCTCAATGCCATCGAAGACATCGACACCCCACGCAGTCCAAGGATATGCGCGAACCTCGGGGATATCGCGAACCTCATCTGGGTGAGCAATTATGCCAAATCCACCCTCATCTCGGACGCGACGAACATATTCCGGCGCGGATAATCCTTTCGGTAAAACATTTTCGAGACCAAAAGCAAGGTAATGATTCTCGTCTTTTTTATCCTGAATTTCATAACCAACCATAGCAAGTAATCTTCCATGCCAGCCCTCGCAAGACTTATGTAGCATGGTCATATGATCGGTAAAGATAAGAAAATCCAGGTGGTATCTATCGGCTATACGGATAATCTCCTCATGGCTTTTACTGCCATCGGAATCCTTTGTGTGTATGTGTATAGCGCCAACATATTCAAATAGTTCGGGAAGTTTTGTCATTTATTATTTTTCCATTATTGTAGGTCCATATGGCGGCAAGACCGACAAGAACGATATCTGGATCGACCATGTGGGGAACGGCAAGCTCCGGCGCTATCCAAGCCGCTGAAGCACCGGTTAAAAGCATAAATGGATGTTCCCGGTGAAAGTCACAATATCTTTTATATAGATGTTCGATAGCTCCAACAACTGCGGATCGAATTCCCACAAGCATACACTCTTCTGTGCAGGCTCCGATATATGCTTCAGTGGGGTAATATTCAATTTTTTCTAGATTCGCCGTTCCGGAAGCAAGACATTCAAATGCGAGACCGTCACCGGGTAGAATCGCACCACCAACAAATATTCCACCCTCGCTAATAAGATCAGCAGTAACAGCTGTCCCCGCATCGACAATCATAATCGCTCTTTTTAAGGCTTTTCCATAGACATGATAAGCACCAACTGCAGCAGCAAGTCGGTCTGGGCCGAGGCTTAATTTTGGTTCATATTCTACAGTAATCTCGCTCGGAGTTTCACCCGACACTACCAGCAGAGGGTAATCCGAAAGCAGTTCTTTAACCGCTTTAACTGCATGCGGAACCGATGAACCCATCGTTATCCCATTCACTCGAGGATCGTTTGCAATCTTAACGATAACTTCAGCATTATTTTGCAATTCGGAAGTTGGGAAGTGCATTCTATGCACTATTTCATCCTCGACGGAGACTATAGCAAGCTTCGCCCTTCTATTACCTATGTCTATAGCTAATGTTGCCATATGCACCATAACCGGATAGCGCCGTTTCCGGTCTTATTATTTTAACAAACGTCGGCGCAACGCTTTAGCTTTATTATACTACTAAATTATAAATCACAAGTCAAGGTAAATGGGCGCTCGACATCGAACGCCCAAAGCTTTTTACCTAAGTAGAGTTATCGTTCCATTACACACAACCCGTCCATTCGATTCCACAACATAAAGATACAACCCTTGAGGCATCAGAAGCCCATTTTTGTCCCTGCCATCCCAAGCACGCCCGATTACATCCTCATAGTTGGTCTGAACCGAAAGCTCATAGCTTCTCACAAGCACATTCCGTATTGTGAAAATGTAAATCGTCGCGCCCTCGGTAGTCATATTCGGCCAATCGAAGATGGCTATCTCATTTATGTTGTCACCTGTTGGGCTGAATGGATTAGGCACAACCAAACATGGCGTCCACGGTTCAACATAGAAGATGTAATCCGCAAGATGAATATTTGGCCCGCAAAGGTCCGGTGCATCGCCGACAGACAGGCTAACATTGACTGTATCGCCCGCAATAAACTCGACTCCGTTCTCATCGGGCATCCAACGGATCTTCCCTCCGAGGCCGTCGGGCAACCAATCAAAGTCACTGTAGGTATATTCCTCGCCATCGATTACAAGGATAACCGTGTTGGGATCGACACCAGCAAGTGCATCATCGACATCAATGATAACCTGCTGCCTTAAGTTGCGCGTGTAACTCGATGCCGGCTCGTCCATCGAGCTGATCGGTTCGACTCTATCGATGTAGAATATCCACGAAAGCGGCGCATTGATGCACGGATTCCCGAAAATATCGTCCGCAACAAGCACCGAAGCATAAACTGTATCGTGGTCGTTCCATTCGGGATCGGGTTTATAAGTCAAATACGGATCGAGCCAGTCGATTTGATAATCCGATGTCCGATATGAAGTTCCATCGACGGAAAGCACAATAGTCGATTCGACTATCGGATATGCCGATACCAATTCGACTATTATCGATTCTGGATCGCATGCCGATATCGAGTCCTCGGGAACTCGAATTATTGTCGCAACCGGGCCGCCAGTATCCACAACGGGATAATCGCAGCAGTAAATCGTATCGTTCGGCTCGCAATAATCGACCGGGCCATCGGTCGTAACTACACAGAGCGTAACTGTATCGCCCGGAATAAGCGTTATCCCGCAGTCCGAAGGACTCCACTCGAACGAGAACGAACGCTGGCGCGTGGTCGCTGGACCAGAGATCGGACAAACCACACCATCGAGGGTAATAGCCGTGGAATCGGGCATTAACCCGGCGACATCGTCGGTAAGTGTTATGCTCCAGTTGTCGGTCATGCTGGGGATAATCGGCCTTCCGCACGGCGGATCGAGTTCCGTCAACAGCGGAGGTTGAATATCCACAAAGAACTCCCAACATATCGGCGACGGAAGAACCGCGCCGCAACTATCATTCGCTTCCGTCAGGCATACATGAACCGTATCGCCGTGGTTCCACAGCACCGAAGGCGTGAACACGAGTGAATCCGGCGACCACACAAGCTCGCCGTCGGCGACGGTGTAATCGACGCCGTCAACCTGAAGAACGATAGAGGACGGCACTATCGGACAATAAATATCCGTGAACGTAGATAGAAGTGGACACGACGAATTAACCTCGACTGTGCCGTTCCAGTTTGCACATTCAAAACCCACGCCAAGCGAAGAAATCAAGTAATTCATGCCGCTTACATCCTCGCAAGCGGATAGCCAACCGCATATTGCAAACAGGTTCCCGCCTCCATTCACGAAATCAGCAACAACAGCAGCATCAGAGGATGTGAAAACCCTCGCGCCGTCTATCCGGATGTTGCCTGTCATCAGAACATCTATATCATCGAGAAGATCTTCTGACAAAGGTGTTGTCGATGGCACCGCCGAGACTGTCCAGCCGTGAGCGGTAAGAGTATCCAACGCTCGACCATAATTAAGAGAACCGCTTGTGCTCGGCTGTCCTTCCGGCTGAGTCGGATCATAGTAATAAAGCGCCCTCCTCGTGGGCGTAGCGCCTATCAACCACTCCATGGAAGCCAGGAATAATTCTTTGTTCCTTCCCCAATCGAAATCGTGGCCATAATTATTCAATAACCAATACTCATCGAAATAGCCTATTATCTTACCGGTGTGGGATGTGTTACATCCGAACGCGCAACCACCGGGGCCATCAGCCCAAGCCTCACCACCAGCACCGTAATCGAACCAGTGCGCGCCAAAAGCCCATAGTTCAACTGTTTCCGGAGTAGAAACCGTATCTCCGTAAATGGTCATTACTATCTGTTGGTCGTCGCAGGCGGTTATGGTATTCGGCATCGGCTCGATTATCTCTGCGGTCACTATTCCTGTGTCCGTCGGGACTGTGTAATTGCAGCAGATGATTGTATCGTGTGGTTCGCAATACGCGATTCCGCTGTCGCCGGTGTGGACGCAGAAGCTGAAAACCTGCCCCGGCGAAAGCGCGAGCCCACCATCGAGCACCGGATTCCATGTAAATTCGGCGTTCGAGCCGGAGATAATCAACGCACCGCCGAGATCGTAATCGACGCCGTCGATGGAGACCTCGACCGACTCGATGAGCGCCGGGCCGTCCTCGAGGACGATATGGAAATCAGCGCCGGAGACGGCATCGATGCTCGAACCGCATGGCGGCGTCCACGTCGTCGGGATCGGCGGCTGAAGGTCGATTTCGAAAGTCCAGCAAAGCGGAAGAAGATCGGAGCTTCCGCCGCAGGTGTCCATAACATCGGTGAGACAGACATCGACCGTCGTGCTGTGAGCCCAATCGACCGGCGGGGTCCATGTCAGGATCGGATCGGCCCAATCGAGTTCGAGATCGGTAATATCATAATCGATGCCCTCGACATTAAGCACGATAGTCGTCGGGTCGACCGGGCAAAGTAAATCCACAACGGAAATTGAGAGAATTATCTCCTGATCCTCGCACGCCGAAATCGTATTCGGCAGCGGCTCGATTATCTCCGACGTAAGGCCGCAAGACGCGGTGAAAATAGTGAACGTATCGGCCATCGCGTTCGGATCGCACCAATCGGGCGAATCGGAAGCCGTTATATAGATGTTCACGGTATCCCCGCAATCGATTCCGAGGGCGGATATATCGATGGAAACCGTCGAATCGCCGTCCCAGGTAACAGCGGGATCGGTCAGAGAGAACGCCGTCCCGTCTATTATGAAGACCACGGAGGATTCGTCGAGACCGGAAAGCGAATCGAAGATGAACATATCGAGCGAAGTCCATCCCGCCGCGACAACCGTCGCGCCCGGAGCCGGATCGATTCCCCAAGCCACCGGCGGATCGAGATCGACGTAGAACTCCCCGCAAACCGAATCGGGCAGCCATACCGAGTCGATGTTCATGACCGCCGTAAGACAGGCTTGCACCGTCGTGCCGCTAGGCCACATCGGCGAAGGATCGAAGCGAAGCCTCGAAGCGCCATCCCATGTGAGTTCACCGTCGGCGGTCGTGAACGTTGCACCATTGACGCGCACCTCGATAGAGCTCTCGACGATTCCCGCCGAATCGACGATTAGCCAAACGATGGAATCGGGATCGCATGCCGTCCAGTCACCGTTCGGGACGTGTAGATATATCGCGCTCGGCACGCCGCAGGGACTGGTATAGAAAGCCGGGTTCGCCGATAATGCGGTATCGAAAACCGAAGTGAAGGTAGTATCCCCGGCACAGGCTATATAGACCTCCTCGCAGGAGGTGTATCCTCTGACGCCCCAGCCGTGCGTCTCGCCGCAGGGGAACGGCACGGACACGTGCGTGCTGTCTATCCGGCTGAACAGAGTTGCACCGTCGATATAGAAATCGTAGATCGCATCTATGCCGCCGGGTATGGGTTCCCACTCGAAATAAACGTCGCCCGGCGGGACTGGAACGCCGGTTGGCGAAATCAGGTTTATCGCCGTAATCGGCTCGTAATCGATAACGAACTCGACCGTGTCGTATTCGACGCATCCGATAGAGTCGATGACCTCGATAATAAACGTAACGCTCGTATCGGCGAATGTGTAATCGGGATTTGGAAGCGAGCTGAATTCCGTGCCATCGGTGAACTGCCAGCTATATGAATACGGCTCGATGCCGCCTGAAGCTACCGGATCGCAACCGAGCGTGATAGTCGCGCCGGGGCAGATATGGCCGTCCGGGCCGGCACCTATCGCCAATTCACTCAAGATCAAGAACACCGAATCCTCGGCAAAACACCACATCGAATCGTCCGTGACGACCACCCTCGCCCAACCGGTAGAATTAACCCAGCCGGTCGGGTTGCATTCGAGCGGATCGGCGAACATCGCCTCCGGCCACCAATGGCAACTATACGCGCCGCTTCCGCCGGTGACTATCGCCTCGAAATGAAGCGAGTCCGCCAAGCAAAGACCGGTATCCGGATAGGCAGTAACCGTTAGGTCGCAAGAGCTTACGATAAATATCCACGAACTATCGCCGACATTTGGGCCGCACCAATCGGGGCAGTCGGTCATGCGGGTAACATCGACATCGATTGTATCGCCCGAAGGGAGCGGCGGGATCATCACAATCTCGAAGCAAACAGCCGTATCGACACAACCGAAAGGCCCAAAGGCGTAGTCAATCCCGTCTAAAGTAACATAAACCGAGTCGAGACCGGAAAGATCGTCGCGGACGCAAATCGTTATCATGTCGGTAGTTGGAGGAATCTCGGAGCCGGGAACCGGCGAGATACTCACTATCTCCGGCGCGCTGCGGTCGATGTAGAATTCCCAGCAAACCGGCGCGATAAGCGGAACATCGTCTATGTTGATCGCGCTGTCGACGCAGACGGATACCGTTTCGCCGTCGGCCCACATCGTCGCGGGTCGGAAAACCAGCGTCGAATCGCCGTCCCATTCGACTTCGAGGTCGGTGGTGTGATATCGTATTCCGTTCACCGTCATGGAGATAGTGCTCTCGATGATTCCGGCAGAATCGATAATAAACGCGACTATCGAATCCGGGTCGCAGGCCGTCCAGTCGCCATCGGGGACGTGAACAGCCACAGGATATGGCTCGGTGCATTCGCTCGTATAGAAAATCGGGTCGCCCGACATCATCGTATCGATATAAACCGTAGTCGTTGTTTCGCCACAGGCGGTGTAAATTTCCATACACTCGTTATACGCGAGAATCTCCCAATAATGCGATTCACCGCAAGGGAAATCGACCGTCACATGCGCCGAATCGATGCGCGAAAAAATGGTCGTGCCGTCGAGGATGAAATCGTATAAATAGCTTCCGGGAGGCGTCACAGACCACTCGAAATACGCGCCGCCCACAGCCAAAGTCTCGCCGGGCGAGGGGGTAATCAGATCGAGCGTGGTCATCTCGGTGAAATCGATATCGAAAGTGACGGTATCCCATGCCTCGCAGCCGAGCGAATCGATAACGTGCAACACAAAGCTCTCGCCGGTCGCACCAAAGACGTGCGTCGGGTGTTCTTCGGTATATAATGGCGTTCCGCCGAGGTCGAGCCATTCATAGGTGTATGGCGCAAAGCCACCGGTCGCAACGGGAACGCAACCCAAAGGCACCGAATTAAATGGGCAGATCACGCCGTCGGGGCCGGCATCGGCGATAGGATCGGAGACGATAATGCTCGCAGTATCGCTCATTGAACAAGCCAGCGATTCGTCATAAACCGTTATAACATAATTAATTGTAGAATTGACGATCGCCGTCGGGTTCGGAATCGTCGCGTCGTCGAGGCCTGTGGCTGGATTCCACGAATAGGTTAAAAATCCGCTTCCGCCAACGACATCGACCGAAAGGCCGATAGTCCCGCCACCACAAAGGATCGTGTCGGGATAGGCTGTAACTTCGAGATCGCACGGCAACACCATAAACCACCAGCAGAAACTCGTGTCGTTCGGCGCACAATAATCGTAAGTCGGGGCGTCGTAAAGGCTGTCGAGACAGATAACCACGCTATCGCCGGCATCGAGACCGAGGCCGTCGAACGAAAGATATCCGCCATCCCATGAATACGTCCAACCCATTGCAGGGATTCCGTTTATCTCGATAGAGATACTATCGAACGACGCGGGATCGACCCCCGCCGGGGCATCCGAGATGAACACGCCGACGGAATCCGGCGAAGCAAACAGCACGCTTCCGTCCGGCGGAACCGGCGGATCGGGCATCGGCGGCTCGATATCGACAATGAAGCTGCATTCGGCGATACTACCTGTGCAACCTATCAGATTCGCAACATTTGTTAGCTCGAAAATAACGGTGCTGCCATGCGTCCAGGGCATCGATGGTATGAAACTAACGGTAGTCGAGTCAATGCCAAAATCGATAATGTCGATTTGTGGAGAGAGGGATGTATATGTCGAACCGTCGACCAATACTTCGATAGAAGAATGATCGATGGGCGAAGTTGAATCGGTAACCGTCCAAACAATCTCCTGGAATTCGCACGAGGTAATCCCATCACATGGACTCGGAATTTGAACCCAGCCGTAAGGTGAGGCAGCAACATCGATATAAACTGAGTCGTAATCTATACAGCCTAAGGAATCGACCACCATCACAACATATATGGTCGAAGAGTTGGGGCTAATCGAGGGATTCGCTTCGAATGAGCTAAATCCCGGCGGTTCCGAACTCCAGTCGTAAGTATATGGCGCAATGCTTCCGCTTCCTGTGGGCGAACCACCGATATAAATAGGCGCGCCGGAACACACAGCGGTATCAACTCCGGCATCGGCCACCGGCTGCACCGGATAGACGACAACGGTATCGATAGCGGAACAATAGGGATCGCCGCCATAGATATGAACTACATAAGTCGTAGTATCGACCGGCGACACGACAGGATTCGCGTCGGTGCTGAATGTCGTTCCGCCCGGATATTCATACCAGCTATAGGTATAAGGGCCGACGCCACCGGATGCGGTCGGGCTGCCGCCCAGCGTGACCGGGCTCCCGACGCAGATTCGCACGTCTGCACCGGCATCCGGAATAATCGGGCTGATTGTTATAACGACAATATCCGTCGCCTCGCATCCCAATGTGTCCGTTACGGTTACGGTAAGTGTTATTATCGTGTCTCCCCATGAAAAATCCGAGGAGAACCACGGGTTGGCCGCCGATGGATCCGAGAGGCCTCCGGCCGGAGTCCATAAATATGTGAGCGGACCGAAACCACCGGAGCCGGTTGGACTCCCGCCAAGTGGAAGCGAGGCCCCGGGGCAAATCGTGGTATCGCCACCGGCATCCGCCGAAGGATCGGAAACATAGACTGTCATAGTATCGCTGTCCGTCGCACTCGCGTCGTCAGTAACGGTTAAAATATATGTCGTTGTCGATGTCGGCGATGCCGTGGGATTGCCCGCCGTCGTGCTCGAAAGGTCGGTGCCCGGCGACCACGAATATATATATGGCGGGACTCCGCCGCCGGCCGGGGGGGTTCCGCCAATGGTCGCGCTGGTTGTTATACATATATATTTATCCGGGCCGGCATCCGCGATAAGCGGAAGCTCCCCCGCGAGATAATATGTGCAGCACCACTCGGTGTCGTTCTCGCAGGGCATACAGCCATCGGCCTCGACAAGGTCGTTTGCTTCGATACATATTTCTATCTCGCCGGTGAGGAACGCTAAACCCAGAATACCCGCACTATCCGCGCGAATCGTGCATGCAACTGCCCATCCGCCGAACCAGGACGGAGGATCGAGCAGATATGTCGTCGCGTCGAGATCGACCGTCCGGCTGAAATGCCCGGGGACAGGCGCATCAGGAATAAACGGAATATCATTAACTGTAATTCTCACCGAAGTCAAACTAGTCCAAAGCCCAACAAAATCGAGACCCGCAAGCTCGGATGCGTCGAGGTCACGGAGCATCAAATCGAGCGGGGTCATTCCAACGCCGTCGTCGTATAACAACGCAGATACAACGATATGATCGGTTGAGTCTAGAGTGCTGCCACAAGGCGGCGAGAAACTGACCGAACCATCGTGAGGCTCGCGCCACGCCGCATGGAGAGGCCAGAGAGTGGCGTCGTGGTGCTCCCAATATATAGGATGGGGAGGTTGAATATCAACTTTAAAATCCGTCTCGGGGAAAAAGAGCTGCTCGCAGCCCGTGGCATCCTCACCTGAAACACAAGCCATTTCTACCTCTTGAAGATGGCTCCAACCCGGAGCAGAAGGTGTAAAACGAAGCGTTCCACCGCGAATCCCGGAAGTCCAAGTGAGATTAGGAGATGAGGGATAACAATACGTTGTTCCCTCCACCTGGATACAAATAGTATTCGGATCCACACCCAAATATCCCTCATATTCGATTTCGATATACTGATCAACACAAGCTGTCCATAAGCCCGAATAGGGGGGGCAAATTATTCTTGCCTCAGGGCCGGGACAACCACAGTCCTCAACAAACAAACATCCGACAATAGAATCAACATAACTTCCGGATGTAACCCGAATAACAAAACAATCACCCCAACCGGAGCAACCAGGTATTTCTGTAATATCCCAGAGAAAAGTATGACTTCCGCTGGCGGGAATAGGACCATAGCTCTGTGGATTCGGCGAGTCGCCAACAGTGATACAAAAATCAGGAACGAGTTCGGCTGTCACGGGATTCAATACACTACCAGACGTATTTGTGATTGTAATGTCTATCTCCACTACATCGGCGATATCGTCCACAATCTGGTCGAAAACATCAGAGAGAGAAGAAGAACTGTAGTCGAACCACCTGCCGTAACTTGTGTCACAATAATCGCGAAAATCGTCCACGTCTCCGCAATCGGCGGTTAGCATATAAACCGTTCCGCCCCACGAAATAATCTGAGAAATAGTCGCAGATGCTGAAACGGTGCTCGCATCGTCGCATTCGTCAGTAATCAAAACAATTACGTGTTCGCAACCCGGTCTCCAATCAAAATGATCAATGGATTGGTAAATCGCGTCCGAATGATGCTCATACCCTCCGTCCCCGCTACGCGCCTCGTCGAGAATCGAAGAAAAAGTCGCAATATCCTCCAAGGTGGAGCCGTGAGGGAAACTAACCGTTTCCGAATATGTTACCAATCCAAATCGAGGGTCGAAACCTACCGCCGCAATATCGTATGCGAACCTGTCGATGTCATCCTGAAGGGAGTTGATGGTCCCGGCCATGCTGCCGGATGTATCGACGCAGAATACTATATCAACACAACCTACATCGTGGATACATTCAACAACCTCAGAATACCACCAATCCTCGGATGACGCTGTAGGCCTCATTAAATGAGTCTCGCGCCCCCCTTTGCCTCGAATGGTCGCTCCATCGATAACAAAAGGTTGAGCAAAAATTAATGTCGATAGCATTAAAATAACAAAAATATAACATGAATTTTTTAGCACATTATTCATAGGTTCCCCAATGTTTCAGTTTGGGCAATAATCAATCTATTATAAATAAATACAAGTTTTACACTCAGTCAAGCCTTAATATTTTTTTAGAACAATTTTCAGCTAGTTGAAAATGGAGTATATGTTCTTAGATTGAACCTTTTCTCGATTATTTCCGCCTCAACCCTGTTCGGAACGACTACAATAATTTTATCCTTTGGAATATCTGACAAAGAAAAATCTCCAATAAACCGCCATTCCTTTTCTTTACTCCAATCTACCTTGCTCCCGATGGGTTGAAAGTATTGTCTATTTTCTGGAGATAGCAAATCATATGCTTTTTCTTGACCATAAATAATTTTTCGAATTCCTTTTTCCCGAGCAACATCCATATCGATCGCTATTCCGTAAAACTCGAAAGAAAACCGCGATCGAGAGGGATTCCAATTCATCAAAGAAAGTGATTCCTTGGGATTAAGCGCCGTAAAAGATACATTTGGCATATGATTCCGAAAATTTCTTCTTGTTCCATAAATAACCTCGTCTGAGAGTATTCTAAGAAGAGAATTCAATGCGGACCTTGGGTATTCCTCATTCGAACAAGCTATAGCTCTGTAGTAATCGGCCTTGGATTCTCCCGGCCATGGTTCGGTGAAGGAGTGTGTCCAGTGCGTCAATTTTGGCCAAATATCCGGTAGTATAAAATCTAAATTTCTCTTTTGCAGCATTTTATGGATATTTCTTCTCTTCGATTTGATATATGGAATTGAAGAAGCCGAATTTATCTTACACCAGCCTCGAGCGCTTTTTTTAATCTCGCAGTCTAGGTTGCCTCCTCTTCGTATCGATATAGGGGAAATTTCGTCTGCTAGTTTAATTACCCGACGATCCCTCTCCACCCAGGTCATTTTAGGGTGTGTTATTGGGCAATTGGTTTTGTAAAAAGCGAAAGCTACACGCCTCTCGTCGAGTGAATATTCTGAAACAATATCGTAAACTATTTCCTGCTCTAAATCATCGGCATACAAAGGAAGAATCAGAATCTGCTTGCCTCCATAGTGACCGATAGCCCATGTTAAAAGATTCCATGTGTGCATTCCTATCGAGGAGAGAATAGTTCTATTTTCCCTGATATTGAAACGAACTGCTTCGAGGGTTTTAGAAACCCATAGGTCATTCCCCACGGGCATTTTTGTTTGTCGTGAATTTAGAATCGATACAAATGGCCGATTAAATGCCGGCCCATAATAGCTGAGAATCGAGTTATCTGTCTCCATATAATTCAATTTAACAACTGTTAATCATAACCGCAAGATTTTTAACCAGAATTATCTTGTCATACTAAATTTGACTTTTAAACATCATATCGATATACTTAGTAAATATAATATTCAATGTAATTTAGTATGAATACTTCAAAAGGTATAATTGTATTATTTGTTTTGGGGGTTTTGATCCTTGCGTTTCTTTGTTCCCGTGAACCCTCCAGACAGAATTCAGCAGAACCTAAGCAAGAAACAACCGATGAAGCTACTAATATGCTTAATGATGCTGCCGACATGCTTGAAAGTAAACCTATTACTTCAAGTTATCCCAAACCAAAAAAAAATCATTTAGGCTATGAAATAGCAGAAACCAAACCATCTTCGATTCCTTATGTGACTAAGGTAACAATCCCAAAAAGCCAACCAACAATTAACGAAATAAATTCTTCCAACACACAAGATTCACTATATGTAACCTCTCGCTTTCTAGGGGATAACCCTAAGAATGAAACAACAGAAAAAAATAACAGTCCCAATGAATCCGAGTGGAAAAGTCAATATTCTGATTATAAGGGTAAATGGACTAAAAATACGAATCAAACAACTAAACCGGAAACTCAAAAGCAGGAAGAAGACCTTAGTAGTTTCTATTCCGATATAAAATCTTGGGCAACCAAAAGTAGAACTGCAAATGAGGCAAGAGTCAAGGCATACAATATACGCCAGGAAGCGAATAAGCTCCGTGAAGATGCCGAAAACCTCACCGGAAACGAGCAAGAGATCATAAAACAAAAAGCAACGATAATGGAAGATTACTCTAAGCAGATTAATGCAACTCGAGGTAATTCGACAAAAATAAATTTATTACGCCAAAATGCCGAGGATAATCTCCAAGATAATTAACACAAATTGTTTAACCCCTCTAACAATCTAAATATACTCTACAATGTTTCACATGAAACATAACTTGCAAATACCCCATTTATCTTTATTTTGATTTGCTATGCTTAGTGGATTCGACATATTAGTAATTGGCGGAGGCCATGCAGGAATCGAGGCTGTTTTGGCGTCTGCAAAATTCGGACATAGGATTGGGCTCATTAATTTCGACCTCGAGTCCATAGGGAGATTAAGTTGTAACCCAGCAATAGGAGGAATTGCAAAGAGCCACGTTGTCCGCGAAGTCGATTGCCTTGGCGGTGCTATGGGTAAAATTGCAGATTTATCGGCAATACAATATCGCGTTCTGAATCGTAGTAAAGGCTATGCAGTTCAAGCCACACGCTCTCAAAATGAAAGAAACCTCTATCCCAAACTCATTCAAAAAGAAATCCTTAATAATCCAAATATCGAAGTGATTTATGGAGAGGCCGTTGATTTATCAATATCTAATGGCAAAATACGGAGTCTAACCCTCGATAACGGAAGCGTCTTAACCGCAAGAGTCATAATCGTTTGCACCGGGACTTTTCTCAAAGGAAAAATATTTACGGGTCCGTCATCGATACCCGCTGGAAGGCTTGGAGACCCTCCTGCAAACAGGCTTTCAGCCTCTCTTCGTGCCGAAGGTATCACTCTGAAGCGTTTTAAAACTGGGACTCCACCGCGTGTTCTTGCTGAATCGATAGATTTCTCAAAAACTATCCGGCAACATGGAGAAAAAGAATACCGTCCTTTTTCGATATTCACTAAAGACTTACTCCCCCTTGAAAATCAGGAGTTTTGCTGGATAACCAAAACAAATGACAGGACTATCGAACTTGTTAAAAATAATTTATCCCTTTGTCCCATGTTCGATGGAAGAATCGAGGGAACTGGCCCCAGATACTGCCCATCTATCGAAGTTAAAGTTATGAAGTTCCCAAACAATTCTTCACATACTATCTTTCTAGAACCCGAAGGTCATTCAAATCCCGAGATATATGTTAATGGCATATCCATGAGTCTTCCTGAAAAGCTTCAGTTGCAAATACTTAGGACTATTCCCGGCCTTGAAAATGTTTCAGTTTCCCAGTGGGCCTATGCTGTCGAATACGATTGTATCGATCCTCGACAACTTAATTCACAACTCGAATACAAAGGTATCCAAGGACTATATTTCGCCGGTCAGGTCAATGGCACCAGTGGTTATGAGGAAGCCGCTGGTCAAGGTTTATACGCAGGAATAAACGCCTCTCTTTTCCTAAAAGGCGAACCTCCTTTTAGGCTCAAAAGAAGCGATTCATATATTGCAATAATGATAGATGACATTATAACTTTAGGAGTAGATGATCCATATCGCCTCTTTACTTCAAGGGCTGAATATCGCCTTAAACTCAGAGAGGATAATGCAGTCTGGCGAATGTTACCATATTCCGATAAATATAATCTTCTCCCAAAAAATACAATAGATCACCTATCTAAACTAGATGCTTGCTATTTTGAGAAAAAGAAGCGCTTTCAAGATATCCGCATTCCATTTGAATTGAGAATTAATATATCTTCACCTAATAAACCCAGTGTTTATAATTATCTCAAACAAACTGGTAATCACTTTCAAGATTTATTCGATTCTGGATTCCTCAACCCTGATTTACCATTCGAGATACTAGAACGCATTGAAATAGAGGCAAAATATGAGGGCTTTATAACGCGCGAAGAAAAGCGTGTAAAGAAATATGACAAAATTCTTTCTACTTTTGTTCCTATTTCACTTGATTATTCCGATGTCGAGGGTCTTTCATCCGAGGCAGCCGAAAAGCTCTTTTCCAGAAAACCTCGAACTCTACGAGAAGCCTCAATCATCCCCGGAATAACTCCTGCGGCAATATTCGCATTATATGTCCATCTTAATAATAAAAACTTTGTTTCACATGAAACAATTAGTTAAATGCACACAGAAGAAATTAATACTTTTATCTCTTATCTGAAGGATTATCAAGCCGAATTGCCTCTCGAATTAATTGATAAGCTTACTATATTCGCCTCGTTAATCCATAAAAATAATCGCGCACTTAACCTCGTTTCAGACCACGACGTAAACTCCCTTTGGACAAGACACTTTCTCGACTCTCTAACACCTTTTCTCCTAGGCCTTATCAATAAACCCGCAGATATAATCGATATAGGTTCCGGAGCCGGTTTACCCGGAATCCCCTTAGCCCTTTTAAACCATCAATTTTCAGTCACTATGATCGATTCCAATAGCAAAAAAGCTCGATTCATCGAGCGAAGTATTCTCGAACTAGAAATTGATAATGCCAATATTATCAACGGCAGATGGGAAAATATCAACCGTAAATTCGATTACTGCCTCTCAAGAGCCGTTTTTTCAGGCTTTCCCCCGCTGGGTAAATTAGCCCAAATCATTCACTCACAAGGAAAATTAATCTTATTCAAAGGCAAGCAAAAACCAAATATAGAACCCGACGAAATAAATAATGCCGGCTTCTTAAATTCAGAATTTATTATACTACCAGATAAACTATTCAAAGGTAAATCCCTTCTTGTTCTAACAAAATCATAGGTTTCTTCTTCTAAGAAACCTAACTAAATTCTCTAATCTGAAATATATATTCTAAGGTGATTAAAGTGCTGGCACGGGCGGAGTCTTTGTGCTTCCGTTGGGATTTTTGAGCTGTATATTATCCAATAAATCTAATATCTTTGAAATAGCAAAAATCGTGACAGCACTTTCTACTGAAATAAAAGCCCTCTATTTTTCCAAAAATAATCTGCCATTGTTATCCATGCAAGAATTCCCACTAACGATATAGCCACACTTCCAAATCTATATCCTACAGGATTTCCTCCTATTGAAGCATATACCATGATCAATATCAAGCTTCCCATCTCGAGCAATGTCTTTGTTTTTGCAAGTTTACTGGGAAGTATTTTAACACCTTTACTTATTCCCCACAACCTAAAGCTCGTCATTATAACATCTCTTAATATAATTGCAATTACGGGTATAACAATAATATATCCCGCTGCTGCCACTCCTGCTAATGCAAACCCAGACAATAACTTATCCGCAACAGGATCTGCAAACTGCCCGAATCCGGTAACTAACTTATGCTTCCTCGCTAAATATCCATCCATCCAGTCAGTTATTGCTCCTATCCCGAACAATACACTGCCTATACCCATCCATCTTCCACCACTAAATATGGCAATAAAAACCAATGGCGCTAATATTATCCTTATTATTGTTAGCAAATTGGGAAGGTTCAATTTACTCCTCACCAAAACCATCTCCGAAAAGCTTCACAACCTCTCTCATTGCATCTTCCTGATCTTCACCATCGACCTCGATAGTCAATTTAGCGCCCTTCTGTGCTGCAAGAATCAGTACGCCCATTATGCTTTTTGCATCGACGGACAAATCTTCTTTTTTTATCGTGATTTTCGATTTATACTTGGCCGCTGTTTTAACCAGCATAGTCGCCGGTCTTGCGTGAAGTCCCAATTTGTTAACAATTTCAACCTCTGTGGTCAACATATTTTTTCCTCAAACATTCCTTGCGTATTTTGACCCCGGTAGCCTTTTTACAATGTCTTTCATTTCAAGCTCAGTAAGTATTCCCAGTATCGTCCTTATATCCAAATCTGCTTTTTTTGCCATATTATCCACAGTTACGCCTTCGAAATCCATTGCATCATAAATTTTTTTAGATATTCCTGTAAGCGATATCGCTTTTTCCTGAGATTGTTTTCTCGAATTCTCTTCCATAGCTTCGATTTTTAATGATGCAATAACATCTTTTGGTTCAAGAGCAGGAATTGCGCCATCTCGAATGAGCGAATTTGGAGCGGCTGAATTAGGCCTGTCGATATGGCCGGGAATTGCATATACATCACGCCCTTGTGTTGCTGCGTAATCCGCGGTAATAAGTGCTCCACTTCTCTTACGACCCTCTACTATCAATACCGCTTTTGAAAGCCCACTTACTATACGATTTCTTGGTGGAAAATTCTTCGGGTCAGCTTTCGTCCCAAGAGGATATTCACTAACAACAGCCCCGTTTTGAATTATTTCTCTATACAGCTTGGCATTTATAGAAGGATATACAACATCAACACCACAACCAAGCACCGCAATCGTGCGACCTCCGGCTCTTATTGCAGCGTCTTGTGCGTTGCCATCTATACCCATAGCCATCCCCGACACAATAGTCACGCCCTGTTTCACTAGGTATTGCGAAAAACGCCTCGACTGATCTATCCCATAACGCGTTGGCCTACGAGTCCCTACTATGCCTACCGCCAGCTCGTCTGTTTTTATAATCTCGCCCATAATATATAAAATAATTGGCGCATCGACAATTTCTGAGAGGTTTTCTGGATAGTCTTCATCTAATATAGTTATAGCTCGAGCCTTTGACTCTTCTATCTTTTCGATTTCTCTTTTAAGGTTTGTGTCCCTCTTTGGATCGTAATTTTTGAAGCCGTTCAAAGCCCTTTTATTTAAAACTTCCTCTAAAGAACCTGCATCTGCCCCAAATATTTTCTGCGGTGTTTTGAATTTATCCAGAAGCCTCCCGGCTGTTATTGAACCCACGCCGGAAATACTCTGAAGCGCTAACATCCAATAAAGGTTATCTTCCCTCATAATCGCCATCCATTTCGGCCTTTTGCTTTTCTATAATGGAATATCCAAGCTCCAGTAGCTCTTTTAATCCCTGACCCGTAATCGAGCTTATTATACTGCCCCCCATATTCTTTATTAATTCTATATTTTCTTCAGATGCAACATCCGCTTTAGTGCCCACCAAAACACTAGTTTTATGCGATAATATCCCAAGAGAATATGATTCAAGCTCGGTTTTAATCATCTGTGCTTTTTCTTGTGGATTATCAAAAAGATCTACAAATATAAATAACAGGATATTCCTTTCTACATGGCGTAGAAAATCAAGCCCTAAACCTTTGCCTTTATGGGCATCCTCTATTAAGCCCGGAATATCGCAAAAAATAACGCGCCTATTTCTATCGAGTTCTGCTATGCCCAGATTAGGCTCTATGGTAGTAAAAGGATATTCTGCAATTTTTGGTCTGGCTAAAGAAACTTTCGACAGAAAAGTCGATTTACCGGCATTTGGCGCACCAACTAAACCGATATCAGCAATTGTCTTCAGCTCTAAAAGTAATTCCCTCTCTTCGCCGGGCTGACCCTCTGTCGAATACTGAGGAGCTTTATTCGATGATGTTTTATAGCTCGCATTTCCTCTTCCGCCCTTGCCTCCTTTTGCTACAATATATTCACCATCTACTAAATCGGCTATAACCTTCTCTGATTCAACATCGTTAACAATTGTCCCCGGGGGAACCTTTATTATTAGGTCTTGACCATTAGCTCCGGTTTTATCCGAACCACCGCCACCAACCCCTTTTTTCGCTTTATATATGCTGATGTAATAGAAATCAATAAGAGTTGTCATCATCTTATCAACTTGAAGTATAACATTCCCACCTTTTCCACCGTTACCACCAGAGGGCCCTCCACGAGGGACGTGCTTTTCGCGGCGAAATGCTGTACATCCATTCCCGCCATTGCCGGCCTTAATCTTTATCTTAACTCTATCTATAAACACTATTTTCCACGTCCTTTTAGAGATACTTCGAGCAATTTTCTAAGATTACTCAGAGTGAGATTCTTTCGCAGATTTCCTCTAATTGCTAGAGATATTCCGCCCGTCTCCTCTGAAACTATAACCACAACAGCATCGGTTTCCTCTGTTAATCCTAATCCTGCTCGGTGCCTCATCCCAAGGGTTCTCTGATACCGGGGATTTTTCGTTAATGGCAATTCGCATCCAGCGGCTACGATAACATTATCCTCAATAATAACTGCACCATCATGAAGAGGTGTATGCGGTGTAAATATAGTAACAATAAGCTCAGTTGTTACGTTAGCTCCTATCTTTTTGCCAGTTTCTTCGTATCCCTTTAAACCCACATCGCGCTTAATAGCAATAAGCGCTCCTACTTTCGCGGAAGAGAGGACATCTGCGGCATTAACAATTGCTGCAATTATTTTTTTCGCTTCTGAAGAAACAAGCTTTCTTAAAAACGGTGCATTCCCAATCCTTGTTAAAACATTTCTAAGCTCAGGTTGGAACACAATAAGGAAAGCGATAATCCATACTGTTCCAAGTCGCGCGCTAAGCCATTTAAGTGAATTCATGTTAAGCCATGTCGAGACAAAAGCCATAACTAAAATTGTCGCTAGGCCAATTAGCATGGTAACCGCGCGCGTGCCTTTCATTAGCAAAAGAAAATTGTAAATAATAAAAGTCACAACAAGAATATCAATTATATCTATTAGACCGAATTCTATGAAGAATACCTTAAATAGAGTCACGATTTACCTCGCGTTCGAGAGTGCTGTGTTCCTTAATTGCTTCTACAACTGCGATTGTTTCATACGTCTCACTGATATTGTGCACTCTTAAAATATCCGCTCCCTCAATAGCCGCCCATGCGAAACTTCCGAGACTACCCAACAACCTTTCTGATGGCGGCTTTTTACCAATAATCTTTTCTATAAAACTCTTTCGCGATGTGCCTATCACTACTGGAAAACCCAACTTTTTTATTTCCTTTATTCCAGCAAGAAGGGTTAGATTATCAACTAATCTCTTGCCAAATCCTATACCTGGATCGACGTATATTTTCTCTTTATCAACTCCATTTTCAATAGCATATTTTGTTCTTTCTGATAAATACTCACAAACTTCATCTAAAACATCATCATAACATGGATCCACTTGCATTGTCCTTGGAGTCCCGAGCATATGCATAAGAATCACATCCACTCCTGAATCAGCAACAACTTTCACCATTTGGGGATCTGCTGTCATCGCAGAAATATCGTTCACCATCGAAGCTCCAGCCTCGATAGCTCTTTCGGCAACTTCACTCTTGTATGTGTCAATTGATATCTTTATCGGGGCTTTTTCTTTAACACCCATTATTACAGGTATAGCTCTTTTCATTTCCTCTTCAGCTGATACTGGGTCAGCCCCCGGCCTCGAAGATTCTGCTCCAATATCGATTATGTCCGCCCCTTGAATTGCCAACTGCATCGCTCTATCAATAGCGCGCGGGGGTTCCTTGTAAAGTCCTCCATCAGAGAAGCTATCCGGTGTTGTATTAACAACACCCATTAATTTTATCCTTAATGACCTTTTCATAAACACATACCCCAATCTAATATGGA
Organism: bacterium; assembly: GCA_023145965.1. Taxonomy (NCBI): domain Bacteria; species bacterium. The sequence goes on from JAGLDC010000029.1 coordinate 24,662, forward strand.
TTTTTAAATATATCGTTTATATTTAGGGTTTTCAAGGCAATTATGGCCCTATTCGATGGGGGTGCAATCATTATGGCTCTATACGGGGGGTGTCGTTGCTGCGCGCCAAAAGTTAAACAATTCACTAAACCAATAAATTTTCGCCTCTTTTGACGCGAAGCCGGGAGTCAGGCTGTTGCGGTATATAACGAATTAAGGCAGGATTTCTCATCGGCCTGCCTCCTATTTTTCGTTTCTCCAAAAGCTAGCTTTTGGAGAAGCGAAAAATCCCGACGCCCCCCTATTAATGCTTAGTATTGATATATTTATGCGGTTGGTTCAGGCGATGGTTCGCTTATAACATTTCCAGTATCAGCCTTAAATTCTTTTTGTGGAGTTGTTTGCTTCTCTTCTGATACATTATTTTCGAGATCCCTTTGTATCTCTTTGCCTTCGATAACAACATCGATATCTTCGCCAGAAAGTGACTCGAACTTGATTAAAGCTTCAGCAAGCAACTTCAGTTTGTCTATATTTTCCGAGAGGAGCTTTTCCGCGCGCTTAAGAGCGCCCTCCACCAAAGCTGAGACTTCTTGATCTATAAGCTGGTTAACGTTTTCAGAATGACTTGCTCTTCGGGAAAGCAATTCCTTTCCCAGAAATACTTCATCGCCGTCTTCCGTGTAATCGAGTGGCCCAAGCTTCTCACTCATTCCCCATTCGCAAACCATTTTTCTGGCTATACGCGTTGCTTGTTCAATATCATTATCTGCACCGGTAGTAGGGTCGTTGAAAATTATCACCTCAGAAGCCCTTCCGCCGAGCAAATGGACGAGCTTTGTCATAAGATAGCTTTTGCTATATAGCCGTTTATCGCCTTTTGGTAGATAATATGTAAGTCCTAACGACATTCCCCGAGGGATAATTGTTACTTTATGAACCGGGTCTGAACCGGGTAGAAGCTTCCCAAGAAGCGCATGTCCAGCTTCGTGGTAAGCGGAAATCGTCTTCTCCTCACCGGTAAGCATCATGCTTCGACGCTCGGTTCCCATCATGATTTTATCTTTAGCCTGCTCGAAATCCTCCATAAATACTTGATCTTTTTTTTGGCGAGCAGCTAAAAGAGCAGCTTCGTTTACAATATTCGCAAGATCCGCCCCAGAAAGCCCTGGCGTTCCAAGCGCTATAATTGGGAGATCGACATCTTTTGCAAGCGGAATACCACGAGTATGCACCCTTAATATTCCCTCTCTGCCTTTAACGTCAGGCCTCTCGATAACTACTCGACGGTCAAAACGACCTGCACGAAGAAGCGCCGGATCGAGGACATCAGGTCTATTAGTAGAAGCAAGAACTATTACTCCTACATTGGTCACGAAACCATCCATCTCGACAAGAATCTGATTTAAAGTCTGCTCACGTTCATCATGACCACCACCGAGTCCTGTGCCCCTCTGGCGTCCAACTGCATCAATCTCATCGATGAATACTATACACGGAGCGTTTGCCTTTGCGGTTTCGAAAAGGTCCCGAACACGACTAGCCCCGACTCCCACAAACATTTCAACAAAATCACTACCCGCAACACTGAAAAACGGAACCTCCGCCTCACCAGAAACAGCCCTCGCAAGTAAAGTTTTTCCAGTCCCCGGAGGACCTAAAAGCAAAACTCCCTTTGGAATTTTTCCACCAAGCTTTGAGAAGCGGCGCGGATTCTTAAGAAAGTCTATAACTTCACCAAGCTCCTGCTTCGCCTCCTCACAATCGGCAACATCACTAAAATTAACTTTGACCCTATCGGGCGCTATTCTCTTGGCCTTAGACTTCCCAAAATTAAAAACACCGTTTTGGTTACCCTGCATTCGTTTGATTATGAAAATATAGAAAATCGGTATTAGAAGCCATGGAAGAAGTGACAGGGCAATAGACCACCATTTATTCCCCTCCTCGCGAGCAGTAATCTTAACGCCTTTATCGTTCAACATATTCACAAGGCCGGGATCTTCAAAAGGTATATTCAACTCGAATTGCTTATATTCAAGCGTTTCGCGCCCTATGGATACCTTTTTAGGAAAAGCAAAATTGCCCTCTACCCTCTTTCCGATGAATTCAACCTCCGCGATGTTTCCGCTATCGACCTCGTTGATAAGATCGGTATAACCGAGCTTCATGACGGGGTTTTTTTCAGTATAGAAATATTGCGCCAATATTAAAACAACGGCAAATATCAATACAGATATAACAAGCCCTCTGCTTCTTTGTTTCCAGTTAGTAGGAGGCGGGGGAATAGTATTTCGTTTATCCTGAGGCATAGCCTAAAACACGTAATCTCCGTTTTCGAGTTTCTCTTTGCAATCCACACAATAAGGCGAATATGGTATTGCTCTCAGTCTTTCTAGTGGTATTTGAGCCCCACACTCGATACAGTTTCCAAAGGAGTTATTTTCAATTCTCTCGATTGCCTGTGTTATCAGTTTAAAAAGCCTATTTTCCTTGGATGCGAGCAGATATGCCTTTTCGTATTCAGCTGTCTCGGCTCCCATGTCTGCAGGGTGAGTTGTAAAGCTTGAAACCTCGCCTGTATTATCTTTCCGATTCTTATGAAGAATATTATCTTCAAATCGTCCTATCTCAGAAAGAATCTCTTCTCTCATTTTAACCAGCTTAGCCTTTATTCTCTCAATTTCCCTTGTTCTCATAGCACACTCCATAATGGTGTTAAAAATCAAGACCCTTCATAATACCCATTTTTCTCTATTTAGCTACTTTTCAAATCAATGCAACAATTTTTTGATCTGTATCACAATATTCTTGTCATCTAAAATCCATTCCTTCTCGAAATCTTTTTCTGTTAATACCCCGAAAACAATGGATTTAGCAAGAACTTCACCTTTTATCCATCCAGAATGAATAGATACCGCTGAACTCTTCTCATCGTCTAACAAGATACCGACTTCAATTCTGTCGGTAACCTCGAATCCAGCCTCTTTACGAGTGTTCTGTATCCTATTGACCAACTCACGGGCATAACCCTCTGAAATAAGGTCCTCATCGAGTTTTATATCGAGTGCAACTGCGACTTCATCTTCCGTAACCACAGAATAACCCTCGGCATCGTGTTCGGTTAATACCAAATCTTCGCTCGGTTTGATAGCAATTTCCTCGCCATCAAACACTAGATTTAAAAAATCATTCTCTAAAGCGTGTTTTATTGTGGTTGAATTTAACCCCGAGATGACAATTGCAAGTTCCTTCATTCGAGGGCCAAAACGCGGCCCAAGTGACTTGAAATTTGGTTTAGCTGAAAGATCGTAAAGCCCACTACTATCACATTTTTCTAACGACTTTAGATTGAGTTCTTTGAGCACAAGTTTATTTGCCCAATCGGGAAAATCAAATTTTCCCTCCATCGAAATAAGAAGCTTATTAAGCGGTTGGCGTATTTTTATGTTTGCCTTTTGGCGCGCGTTCCTTCCCATGGTAACTACACTTTCCACCAAAACCATGGCCTCGTCGAGTTCAAGTGAGATCACATTCTCGTCGAAAACAGGAAAATCTGCAAGATGGACGCTCTCGGGAATGCTCTCGTCACACTCCCTGAAACCTTGCCATAAAGCCTCAGCTGTTATCGGTATAAAAGGAGCTATAAGTTTTGTTACTGTCAAAAGAGCATTATAGAGCGCATGATATGCCGCCAATTTATCATCGGTCATCTCCGCACCCCAAAACCTTTTCCTTCCCAATCTGACAAACCAGTTGGAAAGCTCATCGACCACGAAACTCGATATGCGTCTGGATGCATGCGTGAGATTATACTCGTTAAGGTCATTATCTACATCGCGCAAAAGTCCATTAAGACGGCTTTCGAGCCAGCGGTCTGAGGCCGCGGGTTTACCCTCTCCCATCGATGGACACCAACCATCGATATTGGCATATAGAGTGAAAAAGTTGTATGTATTCCTCAATGTATCGAAGAATATCCTTTTCACTTCGGCAACAGCTTCGACATCAAAGCGTTTTGAAAGCCACGGCGAGCTATTCGAGATGAGATACCATCGCAAAGGATCTGCGCCATGATCATCGATAACCTTTATCGGATCGACAGCATTACCCTTGCTTTTAGACATCTTTTGACCATCTTTATCAAGCACGAGACCGTTAACGAGACACCGCTTATAACAGGATTTCCCCATCGCCATAACCGAGATGCTTAATAAAGTATAAAACCACCCGCGAGTCTGATCCACACCCTCGCATATAAACTCGGCTGGAAAATGCTCAGGTTCAAATTCACATGCGTTTTCGAAGGGATAATGCACCTGTGCAAAAGGCATAGCTCCGCTGTCAAACCAGCAATCGATAACCTCTGGAACTCGATGCATCTTCGCAGAACATTTTGGACATTTAAGAATAACTTCATCGATGCCCGGCTTGTGTAAATCCATCCCATCAGAATATCCATCAATGGCCATATTCTTTAATTCCTCGCGGGAACCTATAGCGTGTTCGTGCTTACATTCATCGCAAACCCATATAGGAAGGGGTGTTCCCCAATATCTTTCACGGGATATTGCCCAATCCACATTATTTCTAAGCCATTCGCCAAAACGCCCTTTGCCTATCTCTGGCGGAAACCACTCTATCTTTTCATTCTGGGCGAGAAGTTCTTTCTTGAAATCTGTAGTGCGTATATACCAACTTCCTCGTGCATATTGGATAAGAGGGCTATCGCAACGCCAGCAAAAGGGATAGCTATGGACAATTTTCCCTCGTGAAAAGAGAATTCCTCGTTCGGCAAGATCGTCGAGTATTTTAACGTCGGCGTCTTTAAAGAACAAACCAGCATAGGGCTCGGCACTTTTGGCTATCGTTCCGTTGGCCTCGACAAGCTGAACCATTGGAAGATCATACTTACGCCCCACTTCATAATCCTCTTTTCCAAATGCCGGTGCAATATGGACTATACCTGTTCCGTCTTCGGTGGTTACATAATCTGCAAGCACAGTAAACCAGGCCTTTTTATCGGGCTCGACGAATCGGAAAAGTGGCTCATAGCTGATTCCTGCAAGCTCGGAGCCGGGTTTCTTTTCGATTATCTGTGGGGGTGTTTCTCCGAAAACACTTTCGAGTCTTGATTGTGCAAGCCATAAAAGTTGGCCTTCATGCTCAACCTTAACATACTGAATCTTTGGATTAAATGCGAGGGCAACATTTGAAAGAAGCGTCCACGGTGTTGTTGTCCAGATAAGAAAGAACTCGTTTTCGGTATCGGCTCTCTTCACACGGACAGTCAGTGATGGGTCTTCAACATCACGGTAACCCTGTGCAACCTCGTGGTCGGAAAGGCCGGTTCCGCAACGGGGGCAATAAGGCAACACTTTGTGGCCTCTATATATAAGTCCATCGCGGAAGAATTTTGCCAACAGCCACCAAACGCTCTCCATATAATCGGCATTGCAGGTTATATATGGTTTCGACATATCGAGCCAATACCCTATGCGGCGTGTCATCTCCTCCCACTCGTCAACATACTTGAAAACACTGACTTTACAGGCAGTATTAAATTTATCTACGCCAAAATTTTCAATTTCGCATTTCGCTGAGATGCTATAGGCTTTCTCGACATCTATCTCGACCGGAAGGCCATGGGTGTCCCAACCAGCCTTGCGCTCTACCAACATTCCCTTCATAGTTCGATAACGGCACACAGTGTCTTTAAGTGTCCTGGCGAGAACATGATGAACTCCCGGAAGACCATTTGCCGTGGGTGGACCTTCGTAAAACACGAATTTTGGCATGCCTTGACTTTTTTCTAGGACTTTTTTAAAAATCTTTTTGTTATCCCAAAAATCGAGGGTTTCAGCTTCCAGTTGCTGTTGTTTTTCTTCCTTCGAGTATTCCCTGTATTTCTTTTGGTTATTCATAGTTCTTACCTATTGTGAATCGAGAGGGAGAACCTCTCTATGCTTTTTATATTCTATGTTAATCGTCGGTGTATTCGGCGGAACGACTAACTGCATTTCAGAAGAGTTAATTTTTTGGTCGTTAATATAAATGTATCCCTCGGACGGAAGAGAATCGACACTAATAGTTGCCAATTCCTCTTGCCTACGAAGAATAACCTCCCATCTCGCGCTATCGGCCAATGGGCGAATATCTCCCCAGAGGCCATCGATAAAATCGTAATTAGTATCCGATAAGCTAAAAAAACAATAGAATCCTATTGGTGGGGGTGGTGGCGATGGCTTGTCGATTGAAATATCAAATCCGACCGATGCCGAATCTTCCATACCCAGAGTAAGAGTGTGTTCTCTTCCTGCATCGACTGATACAATACTCTTCCAAGCCACGATAACCGGCATCACCGCAACTAAAACGATTAATATTACTTGCTTTATTCCCATAATATGAAATTGATTAAATTATTCATAATTTTTAGAGTATAAATTTTTTACTATTCATTCGCAACTCATATTTTCCTACAAAAATAGGTAATGCCAATGGTTTTTTAAATAAGTTTGACATTTAAAAAAGAGAATTTTATATTAGTTGTGAGAATACTCGATTGTATTTCATCGAGTTTAATGATCAAAATAAATTTGGAGGAATTGATGGAATTTAATATTGGGCACACAAAATTATCAATAATCCACGGAGATATTATTGAATCTGGCGTTGAAGCGATAACCAATGCTGCCAATAACAAACTCTGGATGGGAGGCGGCGTTGCCGGTGCAATTAAAAGAGCCGGAGGTGAGGAGATAGAAACTGAAGCTATGAAAAAAGGACCAGCCGAGATAGGCAATACAATCGTTACTGGTTCTGGTTCGCTTTCGGCCAAATATGTTATTCACTCTGTTGTGATGGGACAGGATCTCCATACCAACGCCGAATATGTTAAAATCGCCACCTCAAATACACTTAAGACAGCCGATGAGATCCCCGTTTTATCTCTGGCGATGCCTGCTTTCGGAACTGGAGTGGGGCATTTTCCTGCTGAGGAATGTGCAGAGATTATGGTAGATGAGATTGTTAATGGGCTTCTTAATTCCAAGAATCTTAAACTCGTTAAAATTGTTCTCAAAGATAAAGGCGCATTCGAGATATTTAAGACTGCTCTGGAAAACAAATTCCACAAAAAGCGCTGACAAGCACACTCTCGATGGCAACTCCTTATCAAATGACTCAAAAAAACTTAGAACGGCTTTCGGAGTATTTGCGTGCTTTAAAGGAATCGACCATCGAGGGCAAAATTTTTGTATCAAGCAGGGATATAGCCACCAAGGCCGGTTTTTCCGCCGACCTAGTTCGAAAAGACCTCTCAAAAGCTGGTTGCTTTGGGAAAAGGGGCATCGGTTATAATATTGACAAGCTATCGGACGAGATTTGCGAGATACTTGGAACAAACAGGCGCTGGAAGGTTGCTCTCGTTGGATTTGGTCAACTTGGGCAATCGCTAATCAACTACAAAGGTTTCGCTGAAAGCGGTTTTGATATCACCGCAATATTCGAGATCGATGATAAACTGATAGGCGAATTTTTCGAAGATATTCCTATTTATGATGCCACTCAGATGCCCGACATTTGCGAACGCGAAACTATATTACTTGCAGTTGTTGCGGTCTCCACGGAAAATTCTTACAAGGCTATCCAGCGTTGTTTCGATGCCGGCATTCGCGGTATCCTTAATTTCACAGACAGAACTGGTTTTATAGCGCCCCCACATGCGAAGATACGCAATGTCAACATTGCTATCGAGATGGAATCGCTTAGCTATTTTATCACTAAATAATAGCATAACCCATTTAAATCGATTCTCGGGGGCATTGGCAATCCTATTCGGATTAGCCGTTAGGCCGGTCTATCATTCTGGAACATATTAAACATTTTTCCTCCGGCCTCACGGCGGCTACAGGCCATACGTAAAGCCAGCTTTTCTTAGGGCCTTTAGTCCATGCCCCCTCATTACATAGGACAACAACACCTTTTAAAAATTTTAAATAAGACTTAATTAAGCACTTGACATCCAGAAAGTTATTTCTTATTATCCGAAACTTAACTTTTGTTGATGAATGCGTGAATAAACATACGCAGGGAGTCAGAACATGGCTTTTAAATACCTTTCTAAGAACGGGCTTAAGGAACTTCTCCATAAACTCGATGACTGGGGAGATCTTTTTTGGGTTGACGGCTCAGTAGAGGGAAAACCGAGGTTATCTAGAGCGACGAAAAAGGGAATCGATGAATATCGCCTTCCGCTTTTCCGTGGAGTCGAGCCTCTTAAATCTCTTATCATGCCTCCAAAGCAAAAGGTCGGCGAATATCCCGGAAATCTCGAAAAGGACATAGAGGTTGCACACAAAAAGCGGGCTATATTTGGTATTACACAGTGTGATTTAGCCGGCATTAAGGTTTATGACCGGGTTTTCCGCGACGATCCCGATTTTTTAGATCCATTTTACATCGAACGCAGAGAGGGATTATTCATCGTTACTATCGACTGTTGCGATGTTCACCCCAGTTGTTTCTGCAATCTCGTTAAGGGTAAACCTTATTGTGATACCGGTTCGGGGTTCGACCTCAATCTTACTCATGTCGAGAATGGTTTCCTTGTGGAAATCGGTTCTGATGCTGGAGAGCAAATACTCAAGGGCACCGGCGCGAGCGAAGCCACTGATTCGTTAAAGGCTGACAGGGACAAGACTCGTGCTCGGACGATGAAAAAGCTTGAGGAACAAAACGCACAATTTGTTACTGAAAAAACTTTTATTGAATTGGTCAGCGAAGCCAAAGATGAACCAGAAAGCTATCGGCACCACGGCTCTACTTGCGTTGAATGTGGCGCTTGCACCAATGTTTGTCCCGCTTGTTTCTGCTTTTCCATATATGACAACAGTGTCGATGGGGAACGCTATGAGCGTCTCATGACTTGGGACAGTTGTCAATTGGCGGGTTTTTCTCGTATGGCTGGAATGCTTAATCCCAGGCTCAGAGTAGCTCAAAGATTCATGCACAGATACAACCATAAATTTTTCCATTATCCATGGCGATACGATGGATGGCCTTCGTGCACCGGTTGTGGCCGCTGCATCGATAATTGCATGGGGAATATAGATATGCGAGCCACTCTTCGCGACCTTTCCGTCGATTCTGTGGCGGATATGCTTCCGTCCCCATCCCCTAAAAACCACGCTGAACGCGTGGCCGGTAAGTAGGAGAATTTTATGTCGGAAAAAATGAAAAACATCTACTATCCGATCGACGCAAAAGTCGTCGAGATTATCCCTGAGACTTCGACAATCAAGACTTTTCGTTTTAAGCTCTCTGAGCCGCTTAAATTCAGAGCGGGGCAGTTTGTTCAACTCACTGTCCCTGGTGTCGGCGAGGCTCCCTTTACTCCTTCGAGTGAACCAGGGGAATCGACCGATCTCGATATTACTATTCTGCGCACTGGAAGAGTTACCGATTGCCTTCACGACACTATCAAGCCCGGTTCTCCGGTCGGTATTCGCGGCCCTTTTGGTAAGGGCTATCCCATGGACAAGTTCAAGGGGCATACAGTTATGGTTGTCGGTGGTGGTGTGGGTTTAGCTCCGATGAGAGCTGGTATTTATGGGCTTTTCCAGAATATCGATGATTATAAGCGTGTTTCAATTAAATTTGGAGCTAAAAGTCCTAAGGATTTCTGTTTCACAAACGAATTCGACGCATGGTCCAAGAAACCTCATACCGACCTTAAGCTTACTATCGACCGTCCTTATCCAGGATGGACTGGCACTGTCGGTGTCGTAACAGTGCTTCTCGACGATCTCGATGTCGATATTAATGACACATATGTTATTAGTTGTGGCCCTGATATAATGCTCAAGTTCGTTACTTTGAAACTCCTCGACCTTGGATTCGACCCATATCATATATATCTCTCGATGAACCGCCGCATGAGTTGCGGTCTCGGCAAATGTCATCGTTGCAACATCGGGCCCTATTATATATGTAAGGATGGACCGGATATGTGTTACGGCGAGATAATGAACTACCCAAATGTTTTCGGTTGATAAAAAGGGGTAATGTATGCCCGCGTTTAAAACAAGATGTTTATTTTGTCCCATGCAGGACAGCTTTTTCATGATGGAATCTCCATGCTCCGAAGAAGCGGTTTGGGGTAGAAAATCAGCACTCTCTATCGAGTTCGATCCCGAAGTTACCAGAGGGCTTTGTGCACGTGGTAATTATTGCCAGGAATTAGCCTTCCATAAAGATCGCGCTTTACGCTCCAATATTGGCACAGAACCTCATGCGATGGATGATGTAGCTAGCTCTATATTTCATGCTCTCAAAGCTGAATCGCCAGACAGAACAGCGATACTTCTCGATGGCTCTCTCACGCTCGAGGAATCATCTAAGGCCATCGCTCTCGCCGAAAAACTTGGGACTAAACTTGTTGCGCTACTTCCCGCAGAGGACGTTGCAGTTGCACCTTTTAAAAACAGCTTTACCTTCGATGCTGTTTCCACCGCTACAACCAATATAGTGATAGGCGATGTTTTCACTATGAACCCGACTATAACCAAGCTTCTTCACGATGCCAGTGCTTTGGGGAGACGCAATATTATGGTTAATATCGATACAGTTCACAGCAGAACCGGCTGGTTTGCGCACCCTGAGTTGGTAGTTGGATTAGGTAAGACCTCTGTTCTCATCGAGGCGATTATTGCCTCGATCGGTGGTAAAGTTCTCGACGAGTTGCCGCTTAGCGACTTAGGTATTTCTATTGGCGATTTTTCTAGGACTGTCGATGCTATTAAATCCGCTGAGGGTAAGGGTAATATTATTTTCTCTCCCGGATGGCATTTCGTCGATCCATTTACAATCGCCTCGGCAGCTCAAAGGCTCGCGGAGCTTACCGGATTCGGTTTTGGAGTTCTTCCGGTCGCGACCAACTCTCGCGGAATTTATAGGCTTTTAGCCTCGGCTGGTTGCGACATTACAGGGACCTACAAAGCCCTTGCTTCCGGCGATATCGATGCTCTTCTTGCGCTCGATTGCGATCCGATTGAAGCCCTCCCAAATATCAAAATTCCTAAGGTTTTCGCATTAACCGGCCAGCTTATGAGCCATGGATACAAAAATGCTTCGCATTTCATCCCTTCGAGATATTTATTTGAGAAAACTGGTAAAATACTCGGAACAGAGGAGAATATTATCTCTCTCGATGAGGCTATCGATGGTCCTAGAGTCAAGGCAGTCGGCGATATCCTCGATGCTATTATAGGAGGTAAAGCGCCGGTTTTAAACGATCTTGAATCTATTGTTACCGATGTTGCCGAGGTTGGCACTAGTCCCATTTCCGGATCGGGCTCACCCGATGGTGAATTCATCGCTGTTGGAAATGGCAATGTTCTCCATCACGGCGATGGCAGATACACACGCCGGATGGATTTTCCAAATCTTCGCGCCCCTCTCGATACAGATGCTGTTGAGATACCAACGGCTATCGTGGAGAAACTCGGCCTTTCGGATGGTGATGATATAGAATTATCGAGCAAATATGGAACGGCCAAACTTAAAGCTAAAAAAGCACCTTGGCTCGATAACGATAAAGTCCTAATCCCCATGCACAACACAGTTGCACGCGGCCTATTCGATTGGGGTAATCAACCGGCTCTCACCCCTATTGGGGTTAAGATAAAAAAGTTATAAACGCTCGGAGCAATTTATGGAACAAACCCAAATAAAGACCGAAGAGCGCAGGGTAATAATCAACATCGACCGTTGCATTGGTTGCTCCTCGTGCAGGGAGGCTTGCTCTCGGACACATCAAGCGGACTTGAACCTTACGCAGGCTAAGGCCGAACCGGTCGCAGTTTTTCCGGGACACTGCCGACACTGCGAAAATCCGGCATGTGTTGCCGCTTGCCCGAAAGATGCAATTATTAAGGGCGAAGACGGCATTGTTCGTAGGTTCGCATTCCGTTGTATCGGTTGCAAGAGTTGTGCTATCGCTTGCCCGTTTGGCGCAATACAACCGGAACATCTTCGTGATGTAATCGCAAAATGCGACCTTTGCTATCAAAGACTCGAAGAGGACAAACTTCCGGCGTGTGTTACCACATGCGTTTCGGGGGCACTCACCTTCGAGAAACCGAAGGATGTAATCAACGGAAATCTCGCCGGTGCGCGCGTAAAAGCGAAGCCCGGAATGAGGCGCTGGTAAAAAGGGAGAATATCGATGCAAGTATTTTACTATCTTATCTTTCCCGGATTCCTCTTCGCTGCCATGGCGGGACTTTTAACTACGTGGTTCGACCGCAAGGTTACCGCGAGGGTCCAATACCGCGTCGGCCCACCGTGGTTCCAGAGTTTCGCGGACATTATGAAACTTATGGGCAAAGAGGTTATCCTTCCGGAAAACGCTAAGAAAACTGGATTCCTTCTCGCTCCTTTAGTCGCACTTGCCGCCTCGGTTCTTGTAGCGACCATGCTCGGTCTCAGCAACTGGAATTATGATTCTGGTTTCGTTGGCGACATAATAGTTTTCTGGTATTTTCTCGCCATACCTTCTACTATGATTATCCTCGGTGCTGGCGCTGCCGGAACTCCTCTCTCCGCAGTTGGTTCCTCGCGAGAGATGAAGCTTCTTTTAGGTTATGAAGTTCCGTTTGTTATAATTATTACCATGATTATCTTCAAAGCCGGTTCTCTTTCCCTCGGCGGGATTCTCTCATATCAGTTTGCCCATGGCCCTATACTCTATTCGATTTCAGGCGTCATCGGCTTCATTGTTGCCCTTCTTTGCGTTCAGGCAAAGCTCGGTCTCGTTCCATTCGATGCCCCAGAGGCTGAAACAGAACTTGGTGGGGGCGTGTTCTACGACTATAGTGGAGCTGCACTTGGCGGTTTCAAGCTTTCTAAAGCGATCCTTTTTTATGCCTTGCCCATTTTCCTTATCACTCTATTTTGGGGTGGTGTTAGAATCGACGGTGGCATAGGGATTCTTTGGGCTTTGCTCAAATATATATTAATCGTGGCTTTAATTACTGTAATAAGAAACACTAATCCGCGCCTTAGAATCGACCAGGCGGTCAAGTTCTTCTGGGGATGGATGACTATCCTCTCCGTGATCGCCTTCATTCTCAGCGCGAATGGCTTATAAGGACCGAAAAAATGGGACTTAAAACAGCGGCACTCAAAAAATCTATATGGGTCTTTCATGTGGCATGTAGCCCATGTAACAACTGCGATATAGAAATATTGGACCTTCTCACACCACGCTTCGATGTCGAAAGGTTCGGTATAATTCTAGTGGGAAGCCCTCGTCATGCGGATGCGCTTCTTATCACTGGAGTCGCAAACAGGCATGTAACACCGAGACTTATAGAAACCTATCGCGCAACATCCAAACCATGTGTTTGTTTCTTATTCGGTGCCTGTTCCTCTTATGGTAACTTCTTCAGAGGTGGCTATAATGTTCCTAGGAGGATTGATGACATTATCAAAGAAGAAGATCCGAACGCTATTATCGTTTACATCCCCGGATGTCCGCCGAAACCCGAAGCGATGATAGCTGGAGTCGTCAAGGCCCTGTCTGTTTTATAACAAGGCCCTGTCTGTTTTACAAGGAGATTATATGACCGACAAACAAAAATATGCAATTAAAGAGAAGGTCGAAAAAGCTGTAGGAAATCTTATTCTGTCTATAGATCAACCCAAGCCGAACAGGATATATCTCGTTGTTGATCAAAAGGATTTACCTGCTGCAGCTAAAATAATCTACGAGCAGCTCGATGGACGACTTGCAACAAGCACCGCTCTTGAGGTTCACGATGCTGTCGAGTTGATTTATCACTTTATGTTCGATAAGGATCAGGTTTTGTGTAACCTTAAAACCTTGGTTATGAAACCAGAGCTAAAGGTAGGTTCGGTCGGAGCTTTCCTTCCTGCTGCAGACTGGATAGAGCGTGAGATGTCCGAAATGTATGGAGTTATATTCGAGGGACATCCCGACCCGAGACATCTTCTTCTTCCTGATGGTTGGCCTGAGGGGAACTTCCCATATCGGAAGGACTATCCCCAGAATCCAGAGGGATTCACAGACGAAACAAAACCGGTTGTTTACTAGAGGATTTTATATGAAAAAGACTACTCTACCCATCGGCCCATTCCATCCTCTCCTCGAGGAGCCGGAGTTTTTCACCCTCTACCTCGATGGCGAAACAGTCACTCATGTCGATCTTAGAATCGGTTATAACCATCGCGGTCACGAGAAACTCGCCACAGGCCTTACCTGGGACCAGGTGCCTTTTTTGGTCGAGAGAATATGCGGTATCTGCTCTACAAGCCACCCTTATGCTTATGTTCTCGCTGTCGAAGACCTACTCGGCATCGAAGCGCCACCTCGTGGACAATTCATTCGCTCGCTCATCGGTGAGATGGAGCGTATTCACAGCCACCTTCTGTGGCTTGGACTCGCTGGTCACTTCATTGGCTATAATACACTTTGGATGTGGTCTTGGCGCTATCGCGAGGAGATACTCGACGCATGCGAATTACTTTCCGGAAACCGAAATCACTATGCAATGAACCGAGTCGGTGGGGCACGTAGAGATGTTTCTCAGAAGGCGCTCGATTTTACGATGAAGGCGCTCGATTCAAATGAAAAATCAACCAATATGTTCCTTGGCGCTATTGCCGACGATCCTGTTATTCATAAGAGGTTGAAAGGTGTTGGCGTGCTTTCAAAAGAGGACGCCATCGCCTATGCCGCCACTGGGCCAACATCGAGACCCTCCGGCGTGCCGTGGGATGTTCGCGTTGATGATCCCTATGACGCTTATGGCATCAGCCACGAAGCCGGTGCTTGGAAGGTTATCGTTACTGAAAACGGCGATGTTTTTGATAAAGCGGTTTGCCGTGTTCTCGAAATTTTAGAATCAATTTATCTTTGCAGATGGCTAATTGAGAACTTGCCCGATGGAGATATTCAAGTTGTTCCGGGTAATATCCCCGAAGGTGAGGGTTGTGGTCACCACGAGGCACCGCGCGGCGAGGTTTTTCACTATGTTCGTTCCGATGGCTCGAACAAACCTATAAGGCATAAAGTTCGCGCCCCGACCTTTGTGAATCTGCCGACCTATAAAGCGAGTTGCATTGGCGAAACGATTTCCGACGTCGCGCTTATCACGGCTTCTATCGACCCGTGTTATTGTTGCACAGAGCGTGTTGGTGTAGTTTCTCGCGGTAGCCGCAATTCGCTTACGCAAGACGATCTAGTTAAACTTTCGGTCGAGAGGACTCTCGAGATCGAGAAAAAGATGGGCGTTAAATCTATATTGAGCAAATTTCGGTAGAATGTAGGTTCGACCTATTGGGTCGTTCATACTTATCAGCTACTGCTGATCCCTACAATCGGAAATAAAGGACGCTTTTATGGAAACACAAATTATACATCTAGTGCTCGTGCCGTTCGTGGCCGGCCTCCTGTGCTTGATTCTACCAAAAGTCAAGTTCTTGAAGGAATTTATTGCCGGCGTGGCATCGATCTGGGTTATGTATATGTCTGCCATGATATTCCATGGTGGCGATTTTGCAGTCAAGCTCGTGGAGTATTCTGTTGCAGGAATGCCCGTATCGCTCGATCTCGTCGGAACGCCTCTTAGTAAAATGATAGTCCTTTTTATCAGCCTTTTCGGCGTTTTAGGAACACTTTATAGCTGGAAATTTCGCTCTGGCGAGAAAGGTAACCACCTTTATTACGCCTTATTCCTCTGGACTTTAGCCGTTAGTGATCTTGCTGTTCTTTCCGACAATCTTCTTTTCTTTGTGATTTTTTGGGAGCTTTCTACATTATTCTTATACGGCCTGATCAACTGTGGCCATCGCGATAAAAAAGCCGCCGCCGCCGCTAGCTTTCGCACTTTCGCTATTCTTGGCTTCTCCGAAGCGGCGCTTCTTCTCGGCGTTGTAATAATCTGGGTTCAATTTGGCACGATCACGATCTCTTCTTTGTCTATACCGACTTCAGGAACGATGGGTGTTCTTCTTTATCTTATGTTCTTTGCCGCCGCTGCGGCCAAAGCCGGCGCAATGCCGCTTCACGCTTGGGTCCCTTCATCTGCTGAGGGTGCACCTACGAGCATTATGGGTTTCCTTCCCGCTTCATTGGATAAGCTCCTCGGCATTTATTTCCTCGCAAAAATTTCACTCGAACTATTTGTCCTAAATTCCGGCCTTCAACTAATGGTCATGATCATCGGCGCCGTTACGATTCTCTTTGCTGTTATGATGGCACTCGTTCAGCACGACTTAAAGAAGCTTCTAGCTTACCACGCTGTGAGTCAGGTCGGTTACATGGTCCTTGGAATAGGAACCGGCAGCGTTATTGGTATTATAGGTGCACTTTTCCACATGCTTAACAATGCAATTTACAAAGCCGGTCTTTTCTATGGTGCTGGCATAATAGAAAAGCGTGCTGGAACGACAGACCTCGAGAAACTCGGTGGTCTCGCCAA
Organism: bacterium; assembly: GCA_023145965.1. Lineage (NCBI taxonomy): Bacteria > bacterium. Next base: position 41,149 of record JAGLDC010000029.1, read on the forward strand.
ATTTATGCCCCTTAATTTTATTGCCATGATGATCTTCGCTCTCGCAATCTCTGGTGTTCCACCCTTAAATGGCTTTGCCTCTAAATGGATGGTCTATCAAGGTTGTGTTGAGGCAGGAAGACCCGTTATGCTTATCATCGCTATGGTTGGAAGCGCCCTTACATTGGCTTCGTTCATCAAGGTTATTTATTCAACCTTCTTTGGAAGTAAACCAGACGCTATTAAAATCGAGAAAAAAAGTTCCTTCACATTTGCCATTCCTTTGGTTGTCCTGGCGCTTGCATGTATTGGTTTTGGTGTTTTCGCTTCTTGGCCGGTTAAAACCTTCTTTGCACCTGCAATCGGTGCAAATCTGAATGCCTTAGCCGATAGTGCTTTCTGGAGCTCTAGCCTCGCTACAGGCATGATCATCATCGGGCTGGCTCTAGGACTCGCTATTTATCTCTTTGGAAAGGCCTTTAAGCCAAGAGTTGCTCCTTCCTATTACGGTGGCGAACAGCTTCCGGTCGAGGATATCCGTGTTCCCGGAACCGGATTCTATGAGACCATTCAAAAACTCCCCGTCCTCAGGACGATTTACCGCGACAGCGAGGAGGGTGTTTGGGCACCTGACTTTTTCGTCGCTACAATAATAGATAGAATTATCGTTAAGGGTTTAAAAAGGATGCACACTGGTGTGCTTTCGACCTATCTTTCGTGGTGCATTATCGGATTAGTTGCGCTAATGTTTTTATTAATTATATAGGAGGCGAGCCGTGAACGCGCTCTTCCATGTTTTAATGTTGTTTATGTTATTAGGTGCCGCGGTGGCTATCGAGACTAAAAATATGCTTTCTTCGGTTATCGCCGCAGGAGCAGTGGGATTCGGCGTAAGCCTTATGTTCCTTTTTCTTGGTGCGCCAGACATTGCAATCACACAGGTTATTGTCGAGGTCTTAAGCCTGATCATTCTCATTCGGGCTACTACTTTCGCCGACAATCGCGCTATTGAACGCAAGATGGACAATTTCGCGACAGTCACCGGGCTTATCTTCATCGGTTTTTTAGTTATGGCCGCCGTTTGGGCTTTCAAGGACCTTACTCCCTTTGGCGAGCCTTTAATGAGGGTATCTAGAAGGTATCTCTCCGGTTCTGCCGCTGAGACCGGTGCTTTTAATGTCGTTTCAGGTGTGATTCTCGATTATCGCGCTTATGACACACTCGGAGAGGCTATTGTTCTTTTCACTAGCATTCTTTCCGCTTTTGTTATCCTGCGCCGTCGCGGCAAAAAAGATATCGAAGCACCCGATACCGAACAATTTGGAATCATCGAATAGGAGAAGATATGAGCAATATTCGAGAACTATCAAATGATGAATCCAGCGGGATGACGATCATAGTCAAGACCATTTCGCGTCTTGTGCTTAGTTTCATTCTCTTGTTCGGGTTCTATATTATTTTATATGGCCATATCACTCCCGGCGGAGGTTTTGCAGGTGGTGTTATTCTGGCTATCGCTTATGTCCTTTTAATGCTATCTTTCGGAAGCAAGGTTTCGCTTAAGAAACTTAGTAACTTCTGGTCGAGCATGGCCGACAACTTAGGGGCATTAGCTTTTATCATAATAGGTTTTCTTGGCCTGACTGGCGGATACTTCATTACAAATTTCATTTGGCACGGACACCCCGGCCAACTTGTCTCAGCCGGAATTATACCCCTTTGCAATATTGCGATAGCGATAAAGGTCAGTGCGGCGCTTTATGCTATCTTTATCGGCCTGTCCATTTACGGCCGTATCGTTACTGAGGAGGACAAATAATGGCTGGAACAAACAGTCTCTATATACTCAATATGGCGCTTATGGGGATGGGCATTTACGCTCTCATCGCAAAGCGACATATTATTAAGAAAATAATCGGCGTAGTCATCATGGAATATGCGATAAATCTCTTCTTGATCCTAATCGGATACAAAACTGATGGTATCGCGCCAATCCAGGACTCGTCCATCTCAGCAGCACAACTTGCTGTTAGGGCAGTTGACCCATTGCCACAGGCGTTCGTTCTTACATCGATCGTTATCGGCCTTGGAACGCTTGCCCTTATGGCCAGTCAGGCGATTAAGTTGTATGAAAAATATAAGACATTCGATATGTCTGAAATAAACCGCCTTCGCGGGTAGAAAGGGGATGCCGATGAACCACGTTCTACCGTTAATGGTCGGAATCCCGCTCGGTATGACGGTAATTAATTTGCTTTTAACTAAGGCGAACAAGAGAATAGCCGATGTTATAGCACCGTTAACCGTTTTAGTTACCGCTTTGATGTCATTCTATCTACTCGGTTCAGCCAAAGCCGCCTATTGGATGGGCGGTTGGTATCCACCGTTTGGGATAACTTTAGTCTATGACGGCTTATCGGCCATGTTACTCATTATCGTTAATACTGTTGCCTTCCTGTCTATATTCTACAGTATTTCCTATATGGAGAAATATACAGCCAAGCCAAAGTTCTATTCGCTATTTCTTTTGATGCTTGCAGGAATGAACGGTGTTGTCATCACCGGCGATTTATTTAACCTCTTTGTTTTCCTCGAGATAGCATCTATAGCGAGCTATGCCCTCGTTGGGTTCGGCGTCGAACATAAAGAACTCGAGGCTAGCTTTAAATATCTGATTCTCGGTTCTATAGCGAGCACGATGATCCTTCTTGGTATCGCGTTGACTTATGCAATGACCGGCACTGTGAACATGGCTGATGCTGCAATAATGCTTCAATCCATTCCCGCTTCCAAGGCTATGTCCTTCGCAGCAGGTGTTTTTATTATGGGATTCGCTCTTAAATCCGGTCTTGTTCCATTTCATGCATGGCTTCCCGATGCACACCCAAGCGCTCCAGCTCCAGTCTCGGCAATGCTTTCTGGTGTTCTCATCAAAGCTATAGGTGTTTATGCTATGCTCAGGGTCATTTTCAATGTCCTTGGTCCTACACCAATCAATCTTGAGATAATGGTAGTTCTCGGCTCGTTGTCTATGGCTGTCGGTGGCTTCCTAGCACTCGGTCAGTTCGATATTAAGAGAATGTTAGCATATAGCTCTATCTCACAAATAGGCTATATCGTTATGGCTTTTGGCCTTGGAACACATCTTGGATTCGTTGCCGGCTTATTCCACATGGTTAATCACTCTGCTTTTAAGAGCCTTCTTTTCCTTTCAAGCGGCTCTATCGAACATGCTACCGGCACTAAGGATCTTCGTAAACTCGGTGGTCTTTCCAGTAAATTACCGATTACGACAACTTCTACTCTTGTTGGTGCTCTATCTATATCCGGCGTTCCGCCTTTTAACGGCTTTTTTAGTAAACTTTTAATCATTATAGCCTGCGTCTCAGCGGGGCGTTGGTTCCTTGCCGCCCTCGCTGCGGCTGTTAGTGTTATCACGCTTATCTACTTCCTAAAAGCTATGCGCTTCAGCCTCTTTGGAGAGCTTTCCAAAAAAATGCAAAATATACGCGAGGTTCCTTTCCCGATGGCTTTTAGCCTTATCGCCCTCTCAGTTATCTGCCTCGGCATTGGTATCGCTTATTTCATCGGGCCAACCTTTAACGACCTTTTCCTTGAACCTGCCGCCGCCGTTCTTTTAGATGGTCTTAAGAACAACGCTGCAAATTATATTTCCACGGTATTAGGAGGATAGAATGAGAGCTATTATTCAATTTCTTGTCCTGATGATCTTATGGCTCTTGATAACTTGGAGCCTTCAATTCGCGGACGTTATTGCTGGTGCCGTGGTTTCTATTATTGTTATTGCTTTAATGGGCAACATGTTTATTCAAAAAGCCGTTCGCATCCTCAACCCTGTTCGCCTTTTTTGGACGATCGTTTACATTCCCTACCTGCTTTGGTATATTCTTTGGGCGAATATCGATGTTGCATACAGGGTTATCAATCCTTCGATGCCAATTCGTCCCGGCATAGTTCATTTCAAGACAAGTCTAAAAACAGATATGGGTAAAACCTTTCTCGCAAACTCCATTACGCTCACCCCCGGAACTCTCACTGTAGATATTGTGGACGACGAGTTTTTCGTTCACTGGATCAATGTTAAATTCGACGGCGATTCCAAAAAACAGGGTGAAGAGATAGCCGGCAAGTTCGAGCGTATTCTCAGGAGGATATTCGAATGAGTGTTTTGATGATGATATACATTTGGGCGCTGGTTATCGGTGCATTTTTATGTCTATACCGTATAGGTATGGGGCCAACCCCACCGGACAGAACTGTTGCTATCGATATACTCGGCACCCTCGTAGTCGGTTTCTGCGCTTTTTTAAGCCTTTTCACCGGCAAGGATTTCTATATGAATATCGGAATATCGTGGGCGCTTTTGGCCTTCGTCGGCACAATCGCCCTTGCGAAATTCCTCGAGAGGAGAAGCTTCGATGAGTGAGACTATCGGATATATTTTAATATCAATCGGCGTGTTATTCGATGTTCTCGGATGTGTCGGTTTAGTCCGACTTCCGGATGTCTATAACCGCCTTCAAGCCGCCACTAAATGCGTTACTCTAGGGACGTGCATGATCCTTTTTGGCGTTTTTATTATCAGCGGTTTTTCCGCTATGGGAATCAAGGCACTTATCTGCATGTTCTTCATTCTCATAACTAATCCCACAAGCGCCCATGCTTTGGCAAGGGGCTCCCACAAGGCCGGCGTGCCGTTATGGCCCGGTTCCGTTACAGATGAATACCAGAAAGCTCAGGAGAAGAAATCATGAGGAAACCCAAGCTCAGAGAGTTGGGCGAGGCAATAAAGGCTATCGTTAAAGGACCTTATACTGATAAATTCCCGTTCAAACCTGCGAACATAGCTGAGGAATACAAAGGCTTTCCAGAATTCCAGGAGGATGGATGTGTTCGTTGTGGTGGATGTGTTCAGATATGCCCTGTTAAAGCCATCAAGATGATCGACGAGCCTGAAACCGGAAAACGGATCATGTTCCGCGATTACAGCCAATGTATTCAGTGTGGTCAATGCGCTGAATATTGCCTTACCAGTGAAGGTATAGTCATGACCACCGAATGGGACAAGACCACTCTCGACCCAACAACTATCCATGAACAGGTAGAAGATGATTTGGTCTTTTGCGAGTCTTGCGCTGCGGTTATTACCACTAAAAAACACATGGATTTCATTATCGAGCGACTCGGTGAATTAGCATATTCCAATCCTTCGCTTGTTATGCACCATAATTATCAGATGGGTCTTGCGGACAAAGATGCCGGTAAAAACCATGAGGGTTTCTGGCGCGAGGATTATATGCGTATTCTCTGTCCCAACTGCAGACGCAATCTCGTGTTCAAAGAAGAGTGGGGCGGATAAACAAGATTCGCTGTTATTGGACTATAAAACCTACGGGGAGCCGCATTTCGCGCTCCCCTTTGTTATTCCCTTCTTTTAAAATAACCAACTATCTTTAAATCTGCAATAATTTCTCTTATCTTTCTCGTTATTTTCATTTTAGTTATTTGTATATTTATCCTGAATACTTCGATATTCTCTTTACTCTTGCAAATTTTCTTTCTCTGACTATATTCCACCGCTTATGTTCGATTCGCTTAATATTATTGGTAGCCATTTAGGAACTGTTTTGGTCGGTGTCGGCAACGACATTTCCGGCGACGATGCCTTCGGCCCAGAGCTTGCAAGGAAACTAAAGCCCTATCTCGGCAAACGCGCCATCGATGCTGGTCTCGCCCCCGAAAACTGGACAGGCCCGATAATTAAACTTGCGCCGTCAAAACTTATAATCGCCGATGCGGTTGCTTTCGACGAAAAACCCGGTAAGATACACCTCTTTAAACCCGAGGAACTTATCGATGGCATCCCCGCGACACATGGCCCCGGGCTTGGCGCGTTCATTGCGTATATTCGAGATAGATTACCCGATTGCGAAATCTCGATTCTCGCGGTCCAACCCGCCAAAACCGGACTTATGGTGCCAATGAGCAACGAGGTGATTGACGCGATAGAAAAGTTAGTCGATGAATTAAAGCTCATTCTTAGTAAAGAAGAAATTTAGTCTGACATTCCCGCGAAAGCGGGAATGTCAATTTAGAGAATAACCATGCACGAATTATCTATAGCGCGCGGAATAATGGCAAACCTTCGGCCCTGGCTCGACGAGCAGGATGATCGACTTAGATTAAACGAGATCGTGGTCAAATGCGGCCCTTTCCGCGCTGTTGTGCCAGATGCTCTCGAAGCCGCATGGGATGTTGTTCGCAAAGAACACAATAAAACCCTTCTATCACAGATTACTATCGACGCAACTGCAATAGCAGTCTCCTGCGGCGACTGTGGTTATTCATTTAATGTGGGAAGGCCTGTCTTTAAATGTCCGAAATGCGAAGGGGATAATCTTTCATTTTCCGGCGGAAATGAATTATATATAGAAGATATAAAAACAAAGTTGGAGGAATAATATGTGTGAAACCTGCGGATGCGGCCAGCCCGATAAACCTGAACCCACAATCAAAAGCCCTATCGGAAAGGACCTGCTTTCAAGCAACGATAAAATAGCAAAACATAATCGTGAACATCTTCGCCATATAGGCGCGTTTATGGTGCATCTCACTAGTTCCCCCGGAAGTGGCAAAACGACATTGCTCGAACAGACCGTCGAACGCCTGAAAGGCAAGTTGTCAATAGGTGTTATCGAGGGCGATGTCGCTACGGAAAACGATGCCGACCGTATGCGCGCGCTCGGGGTGCCCTCGCAGGCTATAACAACCGATGGTGCATGCCATCTCAGCGCACGGCAGGTTCATCACGCCCTTCATCATCTTACCGAAGATGGAGATTTCGACCTTATCTTTGTGGAAAATGTAGGCAATCTCGTTTGCCCGGCTGATTTCGACCTCGGAGAGGATTACCGCGTGGTGCTTGTCAGCGCGACAGAAGGCGATGATAAGCCCGAGAAATACCCGCCGATCTTCAGGCGCGCCGATGCGCTGGTCGTAAGCAAAATCGACCTTTTACCGCATGTTGAATTCGATGTCGAGAAAGTGAAAAAACACGCACGTGTCATAGCGCCTAGACTTCGCACATTCGAACTGTCGTCCAAATCCGGCAATGGCTTGGACAAATGGGTAAATTGGTTATTGAGTATTGTGCCGGCTAAGAAATAATTATTTCAAATACACGATTCTCTTTGTGATCTCAGAATTACCGGATGACGCTCGCACGAGATAAATTCCGCTGCCGATCGATTCGTCGGGTTGCCAGATAAATTCGCCATACCCGTCATTGCGAGCCCGAAGGGCATGGCAATCTCCTTCTGTTTGCGGCAAGATTGCCACGTCGGGCGTTGCCCTCCTCGCAATAACGTCCACCCGCCTGCCGGCGAGGTCGAAAATCTCCACGCGTAGGGGCACCTCTACGCCATCGAGGGAGATCGTTACCGCAAAATTAAAGGGATTAGGATAGGCCGAAAGCGAAAATTCCCCCGGTAGGGCAGTTTCCTCGATAGCCGAAACATCGATGATTCTTATAGGGGTGTCGTTCTTGTCGTTCGCAAAGTCATATTTCAAGCTGCTTATGCGGACATAGCAGTTATATACATGCCCATCGATATCGGGCACATTCCAGATATAGAAACCCCATGTGGTCGAATCTACTATCGATATCCAGGGGCCATCGGGACCAACAAACGAATACTCTATTTTAACCGCATTAAAGCTCGGTATGCCTGATTTTTCCCAGCGGAGAATGCATGTATTGTCGTCCTCGATGGGCTCGTCGCCATTGGGATATGTAAGCTCGATTCCGGGGCCGGGATAGGTTTGATAATGCAGGGAATAATATCCATATGTCGTATCACTTTCGCCCCTGGTCATCAAATAATAAACACCGTCCTCCGACGGAAGGAACTCTATACTAAAATGCTCGTTTATTGCTGTCCCACCACTCGACACGAGAGGCGCAGAACTGCAAGAGCTATATATCTCAGCGTAGGTGTTCGAATTACCTGAAGCATAAAAGGCATATGTGCTCTCTCTTGAGGCCGAGAACATGAACCAATCGCGGTCACCTAAGGGATATACAGCATCTCTAATAGATTGTATAGCTGGCTCCGGTGATATATACATCGCTTCAGTGCAGGCATCCGGGGAATCGGTGCGAGGATCTGTTTCGATATTCAAAACCCCATAATTGATAATTGAATAACCGACAGGCATACCCGAAGGAAGCGAATACCAGTTGTCGTAACTTCCTCCCCAGCCCATGTTAAGGTGATAAAGGCCGGTAGTATTGTAACCATCGCAGTTAATAGCGTGGCCATCCTCCCAACCCGCTTTATAAATCGCAAGTTGTGCCGGGCGACCAGCAATCATGTCGTCACGAAGGACATTAAGGAAACCCGCGGCATCGCCTGAGAACTGAAACGAATTCTTGTATCCCCATTGATAATTATAGTCTTCGCCATCAACATTTGCCCCGGTGCCGTAGGAGCTGTAATTCGATTGAACACTCACCCCTGCTGCGAAAGAAAGCGCAGCTTTAAAATGATCCGAAGGATGTGGGCCGAGATATGTGTTATACTCTATAGAGTCTATCGAGGCCGTGGTGGCATCTATCGCGATATAAGGTGGTTCCCATCCAGAAGTATAACTATCGTCTTCGGTGAAGCGCACAAATGGAGGATATTCCCAATAGTTTAATATCTGAGCCATCGAGGTTGCTGTGCAACCCACTACTGAACGGCCTCCGGATGATGGATCGATAGGGCAATAAGTATTGAATGGGGAGGTTTGCTCCCAATGTGTATCTAACAATGGCCCATATATTTCCATGGTGCTTAGATGTCTCCTAAGTTCCATGTCTGAAGAAAGAAATGCGCGCCACATAGCATTATTTTTCTCGATCACCTCTGATGAAGTAATTTTAATTGCCTCGAACCTCATATTCATATCGAGAATAATCATATGAAATAGCACATTGTTTGAGGATGTATCGAAATCGAAGTTGGTCTCGTTTGAGTATGAAATTAGCGGTTCGATATCGCTATTCGCTGACACAACGATAAAACCCCGAGGCGAAAGTTCGAATACATAGGCTAAAGTTATCGTATCTTTTGTCAGAAATTTAGTGGCTTTTATATCCTCACCGTTAGCGTTCGCATTGATATATGTCCGTGCCACACATTCGGCATCGTCCATTACGATTGTTGCTGCGAAAGCCGGAACTAATACAAACAAAAGACTAGTTATAATAACTCTTCGCACGATTCGTCCTTTCAAATAATTGATTACTTAACAGTAATAAAAGAATTCTTGTTTGCAACCGCAAGTTTTGCACCTTCAATATTTTTGGAGAGGCAAATTTTTCTGTTTCTGAATACAGTAAAATAGCTATATTGGATAAATGGTGGATGTAACTGAAATTTTATCTCATTTTAAAGCTAATTTATCAGCATTCGACCTTGCTGGGAAAAACTTACGAGTAGCTATTTCTGGTGGCTCGGATTCCGTAGCCCTTTTATGTTTGCTAAAAAAAGCATTGCCTAACACCGAGATCAAAGCTCTTCATATCGATCATGGTATTCGCCCTGAAAGCAAGAAGGAAGCCGAATTTGTTAAGGAACTATGTGCAAGGTTTAGTATTCCGCTCGATATCCGCGAAGTTTTCGTTGAAAAATTTACGAAACAATCTACCCTCGGCCTCGAAGAGGCCGCGCGTAACCTTCGATACTGCATCTTCGCGGAATACACTGCATTAAGCGAGATAGTTGCCACAGCACATACTGCCGGAGACGTCATCGAAACCATGCTTTTCAATCTTGCCCGTGGAAGCGGGCCTCGTGGTCTTTCCGGGATACCTATATCCCGAGATGGCATCATCCGACCATTATTAAATTTCTGGCGGCGCGATCTTCAGAAATGGCTTAAATCAGAGTCCATCGATTGGATAGAAGACAAATCAAACCTCGACCTGCGCTTCAGCCGTAACCGCATTCGCTGGATGCTTATTCCCGAAATGAGGCGCGTTTTCGGGGAATCCGTGGTATATAGGCTTCGCCGTGAGGCAGATATTTTTTCATCTTGTAGCAAGTTCCTCGATTCATCAGCTCTAAAACTATTCCAAAAGGCGCGTATTATCGCTTTCGATCAAATCCTGATTATAGATTCTAAAATTGCCCTCGAAACACAATGGGGATGGGGAGAGATACTGCGCCTTTGCTCTATCGAATTAACTAATCCAATCCCTTCTATAGATTTTGCCAACGTCTCTCGTCTATATAAAACTGCCAAAGCATCTCGCATGGGAAGGCGTTATCCCGTTTCGGGGAATCTTCATATCGAAGTTGACGGAAATCTTATATTTGTTTTCAAGGAAATACCACAAATTCGGGAAATCGAAGCATTTATCGATTCACGAATCGAATTACAAAATGGCATGGGGGCCTTGAATATATCGAAAAATCGCCCCGGAACAGTCGTGCAATACGATGGTAAACCTTTGTCCATTCGTCCTGCTCAATCAGGCGATGAAATTAACTCCAAACGAAAACTTAGGCGCTTTTTATCAAAAAAAGGCATACCACGTCTATTGCGAGATACAATGCCCATAGTCTTTTCCGGCGAAACTCCTATATATGCGCCAATAATTGGCGCGCTGAAACCAGAACCCGCTTTGTTTTCATTATTTATCGATTATGAAGGCCCGTTGAAAAACATCTTTCTCAATAAAAGGAGCATCAATGGAAAACTATAAAATCCACAAGCTTATCGACCAAATGGCTATTAAAACACGCATTGCCGAAGTCGCGAAACAAATCGAGAACGACTACTCCGATACTAATCCAATTATCGCTGTTGTCCTCAAAGGCGGCTTCATCTTCGCCGCCGATCTCGTGAGGAATATCAATACCCCATTCACTATAGATTTCATTGGCGCTTCGAGTTATATCGGGACAAAATCCTCAGGTGATATTAAGATTACGAAAGACCTCAATACTCCAGTCGGAGGAAGAAACCTTATCCTCGTCGAAGATATTGTGGACACTGGCCTCACTCTTTATAATCTATGTAAAACCCTACAACAACGCGAACCACTCTCTATTAAAATCGCAGCACTACTCTTAAAAAATATCGATCGCCCTTTCGACCTACCTGTTGATTATTATGCCTTCGAGATACCCGACAAGTTCGTGGTCGGCTTCGGTTTAGACTATAATGAAAAACACCGCGGGTTGCCATATGTGGGCTATATCGAGCCCTTTGAATAATTCTAGCTGGTTTTCACGCTTTGTATTAACAATACAAACCCCCATCCCAAGGGCGTCGGACTCCTCGGCCCTCGGCCTCGAAGCCCAGCGAGAGGCCGGTCTATAATACTCCTTTATTTTGACCATTTTCGCTCCGGCCTCTCGCAGGTTTGTTCGCCGACGAAAAGCAAGCTTTTCTCCCGACAAACAAACCCGACGCCCCCCCTATAAGGTCGAGCACGCTCGACCTTATAAAAATAACTACACAGAATATTCTCAGGCGCGCTGGCGCGGGAAAGGGGCGGTGGCTTGATGGGGATTTTTGCGCAAGAAAAGCTAACTATTAGGTTATAATTCTCGGTATAACAAAAATCGTGACAGCGCGAAGGAGGGGAAAATCGGGATTATTCCACCATTTTGGTATTTCCTAAATTAGTAATCGAGATAAACACATTCTCTTAAACAATAACTTTGAGTAAACTGTTTAAGTTCTTTATTGACATTAAAATAAATTTGTTTATCTTCTATATAAAGTCCTCCAATGCACAGGGTTTAGGTGGATTGAGTTTTAACCGTTTCCAAATATGAGAAATACTAAATCTTCGCAAAAGAATTCAGGGCACTCTATTCGAGGTATAATCGCTTCAATTATGCTCGTTTCTTTCGCATTATGGCTCTTCATGTCTATAGTTGGCGCACCACCAGCTTCATCCGAATTAAGCAATGTTGGTTTCAATAAATTTGGTGGTCCGGTGGGGGCCTTCGCGGCCTCTCATTTGGTAGCCACCTTCGGCTATCTATCGATTTTTATTTCTGCACTGATAATCCTTGTGGCTATTGGACGAATATTTCAAATACAAGTGAGAAAAATCGCTGTCCTTGGGGGGGAGATAATTTCCGGTCATGCAATCTTAGCCTGTCTCTTGGGACTGCCCGAAAGCGGGCTTTCGATGAACATAGTTGGGAATTATGGTCTCACACTTTCTTCGACTGTTAAATCCGTGTTTGGTGGTTTGGGTTCCTATATTTTCATGATTTGTCTTTTTCTCGGATTCATCGCCGTGCTGACTCGCCTTGATATTCGGGGTTCTTTTCAATCGGCGGGCAAGGGTATTTCAGGGATAATAATTTGGCTTTCGGCAAGAAAAGAAAGACGATCAGCTCGCAAAGAAGCCACGCGCGAGGAAATTTTTGCCAAGTATTCAAACAAGCTGCGTGAGAACCATAATCCCGGAGGTATAACTGGAAGCCTTATCCCTGGCGATCTCTCACATCCTGAAAATTACACCGAACCAGTAGCCTCTATTATCAATGAAGATCAGGAAGTAGAACCAAACGCAAAAGAAACGCCCTCGAATTACATGGAGTTCATTCCACCTCCTATTCGAAGAAATGCAAAAACATTCAAAGAAAACCGCGATTTTGCCCCAAAGGAAATAGAGGCTATACCACCCCCTCCTTCTGGTCACCTTGATACAATAAATCCTAAGACTTTACATGAAACCATCCCTATAAAAAAGAAATCTATCCCGCAACTTAAAAACCCGTTCTTAAGTGACGAACTGGAAACAGAAGATAAACCTAAACCCATCATCTCTCAGGAACCACCACTCCCTGAACCAGTTATCTCGAATGAAAAATCCCCGGAGATAGCCTCCATTTATGAAAATATGCCCATCGAAAAGGCAAAATCTCAGCACAATCAATCAAAAAAAATATCTTTATTGCGACCTTATAAATATACTCCTCCTCCTCTAAATATTCTCATCGACCCAGAACCAGATCCCGAAAGTGTGTCGGATGGCGCTCTTCATAAGCAATCCCAGAGGCTCTTGGAAACCCTTCGAAGCTTCAATGTTGATGGCGTAATACGCGAGATATGTCCCGGGCCGGTTATCACTAGATTCGAACTCGAGCCTGCAGTGGGAGTTAAGGTCAGTCGAATTTCCAACCTTGCAGATGACATTGCGCTCGCGCTGAAGGCAAAAGACATTCGTATTGTCGCACCAATCCCCGGCAAAGGTGCCGTGGGTATCGAGGTGCCTAACGACAATAGCCAAATCGTTCGAATAAAATCGGAAATCTCCAGTGATGATTTTAATAATAATAAATATTCCCTTCCGCTGGCTCTCGGGAAACGCGTCGATGGCACCCCTGCTATAGCAGACCTCACAAAAATGCCGCACCTCCTAATAGCTGGAGCTACTGGAAGCGGTAAATCAGTTTGTATCAACTCGATTATCACTAGCATCATTTATGCAAAAAGCCCAAAAGAAGTTCGCCTTATCCTGATCGACCCAAAACGCCTCGAACTATCGGTTTATAAAGGCATACCACACCTCGCTGCACCCATCGTGGTAGAACCAAAACATGCGAGCATTGCCCTTAACTGGGCTACCGAGGAGATGGATTCGCGATACAAGCTTTTAAGTGAAGTTGGCGTTCGCTCAATCGCCGACTATAATACATACATCGATGCTCACAAAGAACGTGAAGACCTTTCAAAATTGCCATATATAATGGTTATTGTCGATGAAATGGCAGACCTTATGGTTACTGTAGCGAGTGAAATAGAGGAGCCTATTGCGAGGCTGGCACAAATGGCGCGTGCTGTGGGCATTCATCTTATTATCGCTACGCAACGCCCCAGTGTAGATGTTATCACCGGCCTTATCAAAGCGAATTTCCCAAGCCGTATAGCCTTCAAGGTTCGTAGCAAGATCGATAGCCGAACAATACTCGATATAGGTGGTGCGGAAAGGTTACTCGGAAAGGGTGATATGCTTTATCTTCCTAGTGGATACGCCGAAGCCATCCGAATTCACGGTTGTCTTATAACAACAAATGAGACCGAACGCGTTGTGAAATATCTGCGCACCTTTCCGAATCCATTCCCGGATAAAATACTCGACATGGAAAAACAGGCGAATACTATCGCCGCTCAAGTCGATCAAGACGAACTATTTTGGGAAGCTGCAAAAATCATTGTTATGTATCAACAAGGTTCAACGAGTTTCCTACAGAGGAAACTCCGTGTTGGATATACCCGCGCAGGTTGTATAATAGACCAACTCGAGATGGCTGGTATTGTTGGGCCATTCCAAGGATCGAAAGCAAGAGAGGTTTTAGTTAAAGACCTCGATAGCATAGACGAAATGAAAGAATCAGGAGTATCTGTATAAAAAAAATTAAAAACTAAATAATAACTTTGACAAGATAATTTTTATTTATTATATAATCTAATTGTGAAAAGGTGTTTTTTTGGGGTATCATTCTTATGGCGATGACAACGAGGGCTGAAAAATGAATTTAAACGATTTTCTCCTATCTGTAATAAAGAAAGGAGCGAGCGATATTCACTTCAAGGTAGGTAGCCCGCCTGTTGTTAGAATATTCGGCGAATTGATTGTAACAAAATCGCCGCCCCTGCGTCCTCAAGACACAAGCGCTCTCGCCTTTACTTTCCTCAATGAATCCAGCGGCAGGCACTTCTCCTCTTTTACCGAGATAGATACGACCTATTCTATCGAGGAACACGCCCGCTTCAGGGTCAATATTTTTAAGTCAAAAGGCCATTTCTCTATAGCATTAAGATATATACCCATGGTCATTCCCGAGATAGAAAAACTCGGCATTCCTTCCGTTGCCGGCGATATGGCTCTCGAGCCGCGTGGTCTTATTCTCGTGACAGGAGTCACCGGTAGTGGGAAATCCACTACACTTGCAGCAATGGTTGATCACATAAATAAAAATAAACGCCGTCATATCATCACTATCGAGGATCCTATCGAGTTCATTCATAGCGATATAAAAAGTGTTATCAACCAACGAGAGGTCGGTGTCGATTCACCTACCTTCATGGCTGCTATGCGGGCTGCAATGCGCGAAGACCCCGATGTTATTCTCATTGGCGAGCTTAGGGATCAGGATGCTGTCTCGACAGCTATGCGCGCCGCAGAAACCGGCCACATGGTTCTCTCCACTTTCCATACGGTTAACACAAAAGAAACTATTAATTCGATAATTAGCTTTTTCCCCGAACACGAACAGGTGCAAGTTAAAGCCAAGCTCGCGGCCAATCTTCGAGGTGTTATCTCCCAAAGACTCATCCGTAAAAAAGATAACACCGGCAGGGTCTTAGCACCAGAAGTGATGCTTGTAACCCAAACAATACGAGCCTGCATCGTCGATGAAGAAAAGCGCGAGGATATTCCTTATTATATCTCTCAAGGTTCCAGCGAATATGGTATGCAGACCTTCGATCAGGCGGTCATGAAGCTTTATAAAGCGGATTTAATCAGCTATGAGGATGCTCTCGCCAATGCCAGCAGCCCCGCTGAGTTCGAGCGCGCGCTTCAATTCGGTTAATCGATATGATAAAGATTAAAAAGCCTTCGGACGCACCGCCACCTAAACCCGGCGGTTTCGTGTGGAAATTTCTAGCAAGTTTTTTCGGAACCGGTTTCTCTCCTGTTGCACCAGGGACTGTAGCCAGCGCGGTGAGTTTCGCTATACTATGGTTTATTCCTAACGATATTTGGCCTTTCTGGATGGCTACAGTAGCGCTGTGTTTTTTAGGTGTGCCAATTTCATCCAAGGCAGAGGAATACTGGGGCAAAGACCCATCTAAGGTTGTCATCGACGAGGTCGCTGGTTGCATGATAACTGTTCTATTTCTCCCTAAAACTCTGGTTTTGTGGGTTATAGGTTTTTTGGGTTTCAGGTTCTACGATATATTAAAACTCCCTCCCGGGCGGGCCGCAGAAAGACGCCTTCCAAAGGGATGGGGTATCATGACCGATGACATAGTCGCCGGTATATATGCCTTTATTCTCGCTCATCTGTTCAACCTGCTTTTCCCAAAGCTGGCAATATGGACACCATGGATTTCGTGATCATTGCCATAGGCGATGAACTGCTTTCCGGCAGGACTATCGACACTAATTCTGCATGGCTATCTTCGCAAATCGATAAACTTGGTTTTCAGACTACCTGGCACCTCACTGTTGCGGACAAGATTGATACGATAACCGAAGCTATCACTCGCGCAAAAAGGCGCGGCAGTGTGTGCATTCTAAGCGGTGGCCTCGGCCCCACAGTGGATGATGTAACTATCGAAGCCATCTGCAAATTCTTTGGTCGAAAGCTCTTAACTGAAGAATCTATCCTCGATGAGATAAAGGAAAAATACATCGATAGAGGCCTACCCCTTCCGAAAAGCGGTATTCCGAATGAAGCGCTTATTCCAGAGCGAGCTACCGCGCTCAAAAATTCTGTTGGTATGGCCCCCGGCATCTTAATCGAGGAGGATGGATTTATTCTAATAGCGCTCCCAGGTGTGCCCCATGAGTTGAAGGATATATTTATTCATTGCGTAGCACATTTCCTTGAAAAATATCAACCAAAGAACAGCGTTCTTACGAATGTCATCTACACGACAGGCATTGCCGAGAGCTCACTCTCCTGTAAACTGGAAAAAATCCTACATAAATTTCCCGAACAGAAGATTGCATTTTATCCAGGTTATTATGGCGTAGAAGTGCGCCTCACGAGCACAACCAATGCGGGCTTCAAGAGTTTCAGTGAGAAGATATTCGAGATATGCAAACCGTGGTGCTATTCTACGGTTAAGAGGGACCTTCCTAATATTATTGGCGCGCTCTTAAAGAAGCGCAACCACAAAGTTTCAGCTGCAGAAAGTTGCACTGGCGGCCTTCTTTCTTCGAGGCTAGTTGATGTCGCGGGCGCAAGCATGTGGTTCGAAGGCGGAGTGGTCAGTTACTCTAACGATGCCAAAGTTGAGCTTCTTGGAGTGGAGCATTCTGTGCTTGAAAAATATGGGGCCGTTTCCGGTGTAGTAGCTTCGCAGATGGCACGCGGCTCATGCATAAAATTCCACGCGGATTATGGTTTATCCACCACTGGTATCGCCGGACCTACTGGGGAATCGAAAGAAAAACCCCTAGGCTTGGTGTTTTACGCTGTTCATTCTCCTGAAGGAACGTTTATTCGCTCAAATATATTTGCCGGCGGAAGAGAATCTCACAGGCACAAAACTTCACAGGCAGTTCTGACAATGCTCTGGCTTATTTTAGAGGGCCGATATAATAATCATATTTGGGTAGATGGCAGCAAAGAGTTTCTTTTATGAGGTCTTCACAGAACCAGATAAGGACCTTCATATGCCTCGAACTGCCGAAGGATATACAAAAAACCATCGACAACGGCCTCACTGAGCCGCTGAGAAAAACCTCGGCCCGATGTTCCTTCGTTAAGCCGGGAAATCTCCACCTCACGCTTAAATTTCTCGGAGATATCGACCCATCGGAAATAGACCATATATCTGGAGAGATTCTAGAGTCTATTCGTGGATATCCGCCATTTAAGTTATCGCTCAGCAAAGTCGGAAGTTTCGGTGGTCATACACCGCGTGTCGTGTGGGCAGGTCTCGATGGCGAAATTATGCGCCTCGGTGAGGTTGCATCCAATATTGATAAAGCTTTGGCCAAACTCGGTTTTAAAAAGGAAAAAAGGGCTTTCAAACCACATCTCACTGTTGCGCGCGTCCGAGATAATCAAAGAAGCGATGAACTCCTTCGGATTATTAGGGAAGTTGGATCGCTTACCGGCGATTTCACAGCCGATAAAATAATATTCATGAAGAGCAAACTCTCCTCAGGCGGGAGCATTTATGAACCGCTTGCAGAATTCCCCCTATTAGCTTAATATTAAATCAAGCTAATATGTTCATTATTATCTTTATTATTCCCAACTCTAAAGGGAATCCATAATTTTTTATTCTTCTTTTTTTGAATACGACTGAAAACTTCATGTATTCAACGACATATTGAAAATTTGAGTGAATATAACAAATATTCATGTATATTTAATAAAATATAAACTGGAGGGTATATGGCAAATAACGAAAAACAGAGGGATAAGGCGCTTGAACTAGCTATCGAAAGCATCCATAAAGCATTCGGTGACGGCGCTATTATGCGTCTTGGTGATAACGGAACACCTAAGCAAATCCCCAGCATAAGCACACACTCCCTCGGCCTCGATTTAGCCTTGGGCATCGGAGGTATCCCACGTGGAAGGATCAGCGAAATTTTTGGCCCGGAATCATCCGGGAAAACCACCCTTGCTCTTCATGTTATTGCCGAGGCTCAAAAAAAGGGTGGTCTTGCGGCCTTTATCGACGCCGAACACGCGATGGATCCGGTTTATGCCGAGGCTCTTGGAGTAAAAGTAGATAGCCTTTGGGTCTCACAACCCGATAACGGCGAACAAGCGCTCGAAATATGCGAGACCATCGTTCGTAGCGGCGCAATGGACATTGTAGTAATAGACTCGGTCGCAGCCCTTGTGCCCCGCGCCGAGATCGAGGGCGAAATGGGCGATAGACAGGTTGGAGCCCAGGCAAGACTGATGAGCCAAGCACTTCGTAAACTCGCCGGTGCTATTAGTAAATCTAATACTGCGGTTGTTTTTGTCAACCAAACACGTATGAAGATCGGTGTGATGTTCGGCAATCCCGAGACTACCTCGGGCGGAGTAGCTCTGAAGTTCTACGCTAGCGTGCGAATCAATATTCGGCGCGGTGCTACAATAAAGGTTAAGGAACAATCGATAGGAAACAAAGTTTATATACAGGTAGTGAAAAACAAGCTTGCACCGCCATTCCGTAAGACTGAATGCGACATAGTTTATGGCGAAGGCATTTCTCGCGAAGCAGAGTTTTTGGACCTCGGTGTAGATTTGGATATTGTCACAAAAAAGGGTATGTGGTTCTCTTTCGGCGAGGAAAAACTCGGGCAAGGGAGAGAAAATTCTAGGATTTTCTTGAAAGAAAATCCCGATATTGCCAATAGAATCGCCAATGGGATTAAGGCCAAACTCGGCTTAGAGCTCAAGGATACACCTAAAACAAAAGTAAAAAAAGAGGATAAATAAAAAAGGTCGGTCACAATTGCGACCGACCCTAAGGAATGGAGTTTCAAGATCTCCCATAAGGGAGACTAAAGGATTTTACAGCCGCCGGCAGTATTTAGTTGGTCATCGACACGAATGTCATGTAACGCAACCGCTCGGGAGCTACCTTCATAAGATAATTGTTAGAGATCTTATTAACTTCATCCTCTCTAAAAGTATAAATAAATTTTTCTTCAATTCAAGCTCGAACTTACAAAGGGTAAATAATGCGTAAGGGCTTCTTTTTAATTCTCGCGGTGATACTTGTTTTATTGGGTTTAGGTTGCACGAAAACTTACTATGGGAGTTTTTTAACTGCTCAAGTAAAAATCGATCCGATAGACGAGTTTAAGGCTGGACAATATATCGTTTTAGCATTTAAAAATGCAAAAAAAGCCACCGCCGAGGGTTGGGAATATGAATTTTGGGCATATAAAAACCGAGAGTTTAATAAAAGCTATAAATTCCAGGCGAGACTTGTCGCCGGAAGACGTAATTTCTATCTAGTAGAAGAAATACCCGGAGCTCGCTCTGAAACAATAGCATCATTTCAAGCCAAACCCAATTACGATAGGATCAAAGAGAGGTTAACAGCTCATCTAATAAATTAAACCTAATTAGTCTTTCGCGCGTGCGCTTTCCGCAACCACCTTGACTGTCTCATAATAAGCGTCGATAGAGGCACCAGCATCCGCCCACCAACCATCGAGAGTGCTGTATTCAAGCTTACCTTGTTTAAGATAAACATTATTTACATCTGTGATCTCGAGTTCGTTTCTGTGTGAAGGCTCGAGAGTTCTTATAATATCGAAAACCTCCGGGCCATACATATATATTCCTATAACCGCAAAATTTGATGGTGGCTGTTTTGGTTTCTCGATTATCTTCTCGATATTACCTTTTTTGCCGAAACTCACCACCCCATAATCGCGTGGATCCTCTACCTCTTTAAGCAAAATTCGCGCGCCTTCTTTCTGTTTTTCGAAGTCGCTCACCGCCCTAGCAATGCTAGATTCTATAATGTTATCCCCAAGAAAAACGACAGTTTTATCTCCATCGACAAAATGCTCACAAAGACTGAGGGCTTCGGCTATACCACCCTCGTTCTGTTGATAAGCGTAGTTAAGGTGTTTTAGTCCGAACTCTGCTCCATTTCCTAAAAGCCTGAGGAATTCCCCTGCATGATTCCCACCGCATACAACCATTATATCCTTGATACCAGCATCGACTAGTGAGCGCAAAGGATAATAAATCATCGGGGCATCATAAACAGGCAAAAGGTGTTTGTTTGTTATATTTGTGAGAGGTCTAAGCCGAGAGCCGAGTCCACCGGCCAATATCAATCCCTTCATCGCATTCTCCGTTTTAAAATGCGAGGATCGGGATGCGGCAAACGCTTTCGAGGAATATAACCCGTTAATCTGCTCGGGTCAAGGAATATATTTTTTATACTTTATAGACTAATTTAAATAAAGAGATTAAAAAAGGAAAGGCAACTTCACTGCTTCTATCAACTATTACTAAATACCAGTATCCAGTTAGTTCAAACCAAGTATTCCGAATACTTCATCTATGCAAGTCACTGGTTTAATATCGAGGCCTGCCTTAATTTCATCTGAGATATCGGGGAGTTCCGGGAAGTTTTCTTTTGGAATAATAACGCGCTTGAGTTCCAACCTTTTTGCCGCAACGAGTTTTTCAACAAGCCCGCCTATGCGAAGCACTCTTCCTGTAAGTGTGATCTCACCAGTCATTGCAGTGTCGCTTCGTATCGCTTTGTTGAGGAATAATGAAAATAAAGCGCTTGCGATACATATACCGGCAGAAGGGCCATCCTTTGGAACTGCGCCTTCAGGAACATGGATATGTATAGTTTTATGTGCAATCTTCTCTTTCTCAAATCCAATAGTGACTAATCTCTTTTTCACAAAGGTCAATGCTGTTTTAGCGGACTCCTTCATAACATCCCCGAGTCTGCCTGTTAGAACAAGTTCCTCTTCGCCTTCGATCATTGCTGTTTCAAAGCGAAGAACCTCTCCTCCATAGGATGTCCACGCCAAACCAAGAGCCTCACCTGGAGATAATACATCTGGCAAATTCGAACCCCTGAATGGCGCTATTCCTACATATTTTATAAGATCTTTTGCCGATATGTCAATACGCGTCGGTCTCCGCTTTTTTTTGACTATCTTCGAGGCAATAACCCGCATTATCTTGCCGAGTTTGCGTTCGAGTCCTCGGACACCGGCTTCTTGAGTCCAGCCACGGACAAGCATTCTTATAGAATCGCTAGTAAACCGTATCTGCACCTTGTCGAGACCATTTTCGATCCTGAGCTTTGGTATTAAGAATCCCTTTGCAATGGATTTTTTCTCCGTGATCAGGTACCCCGGTATTCTGACTATTTCCATTCTATCAATAAGTGCTGGTGGTATCCCGGCAGTTGTGTTTGCGGTTGTGATAAAAAGAACCTTAGAAAGGTCGAATTCCACTTCGAGATAGTGATCCACAAATGTGGAGTTTTGTTCGGGATCGAGAGCTTCCAGAAGAGCTGAGGCCGGATCTCCACGGAAATCTGTTCCGAGCTTGTCTATCTCGTCTAAAAGGAATACTGGATTCGAGCTTCCAGCTACCTTCAATTGTTGTATTATTCTTCCGGGGAGCGAACCTACATATGTTTTTCTATGGCCTCTTATCTCAGCCTCGTCGCGAACCCCCCCGAGTGACACTCTAACAAACTTACGTCCTAGAGCGCGGGCAATGCTTTTTCCAAGGGATGTTTTACCGACACCGGGCGGCCCAACAAGACACAAAATCGGACCTTTAACCGCTGAAGAAAGCGCCATCACTGCGATATGTTCGGTGATTCGCTCTTTAATTTCGTCGAGCCCAAAATGATCATCGTCGAGTATTTTCCTAGCCCTATCGATATCAGTATTATCTTCAGTAAACTCGCCCCAAGGCAAGGCCATTATCCAATCTATATAGTTTCTTGTCACCGCAGATTCTGGGCTTGAAGGATGCATCCGCTCAAGGCGTTCAAATTCTTCCTCGAGTCTTTGCATTATATCTGGTTTTAGATTTTTTAATTTAGCCTTCTTCCGCAAGGCTGCTATCTCCGGGTCCAAATCAGAACCTAGTTCCTTCCGAATTGTCTCAAGTTGTTCTCGAAGATAATATTCTCGCTGGCTGTCGGATATTCTATTACTAACTGTTTTATCGATATCTGCCTGCAAACGAAGAATCTCTACCTCTCTGCTAAGATGGGCAAGAATATTTCCAAGTCTATCTTCGGGGGAAAAACACTCCAACAACTTTTGCTTCGCAGCGAGCGGCATTGATATATGCGCGGCTATTATATCCGCTAATGTTCCAGGATTTTCGATATATGATTCGATAGTACCGACTATCTCGGGAGGAACGCTCTCCTCCATTTGCGAATAAACATTAAATCGCTCGAGGGTTTTTCTTGCAAGAGCTTCTGCTCTAGGGCTTGCTTTCTCGCTTTGATCCTTAACAATCTCGAAAACAGCCTCCATATAATCTCTGCCAAAAAAGAAGCGCTTTATTTCAGCTCGTGATTCACCCTCTATGAGAACTTTCATTGTTCCCTCTGGAAGCCTTAGAAGCTGTATAACTTTAGCTACTGTCCCTATTCGATATAGATCATTTGCTCGGACTTCCTCGTTGGCAGAATCCTTTTGAGCCACAACAATCACCTTACGTTCGGTGATCATAGCCTCTTGAACAGCCGAAAGGCTTCTTGCGCGGCCCACTAGAATTGGAGTAATAACCTCGGGGAAAACTACAATTTCTCGGAGTGGTATTATTGGTAGGCGATTTTCCTTCATATTTAAACCTTAATCAGTAAGTTTAATAATGCTTTTATCGATTGTCAAACTATATTTATCCACAAAATATAGTTTTTCTCTAAGTTGTTGATAATTAAGGGGTGTGTTTGAAATAAATTTTTTATGGGTGTAAATCCCTAAAATCCTGTAATTCAATATTAATTAAGATTTTATCTAAAACTTGTATTAAAATTCAATTTGTCCCTTGACATCAGACAATACAGCTTTTATTTTTAATCTGTAATCGGTTTGCGGGTTTTTTCCGATCAATTTGTTTTAAAAACACGATAAATGCCTATGATTAAGCATTTTGAGAGCGATAATTAAGAATATGCGCTTAAGCGCTTTATTAGGAAGCTTGGTTTTTAAAAACTGTGGATAAATACCTTTTTTTATCATTAAATAAAAATAAAGTAAAAATTAATTATTTATCAACATTAATTATGTTGATAAAATGAGGATATCTCTTTAAAATGGCTAATAATAATAAAGAACTTTGGGATGTTTGCTTAACAGAATTTAGATCTAAAATTAATAGACAAAGCTATGCTACATGGTTTGAAGATACTGAAGGTTTATCTGCAGAGGGCCAAAACCTTGTGGTCAAGATTCGCGATCAATTTACTGCAGATTGGCTAGAGCAACATCACCTCGAGATGATTTTCGATGTTATAGTAAGATCTATAGGAGAATCTTATCGACTTACTTTTGCAGTACCCCATGGAGATGGTTCTTATTCTTATTCTGTCCCAGAATTGCATAAATATAAGCGATATGATTCTGATACAGCCTCAGAAGACCGCCATTTAAATTCAAAATATTCCTTCGATTCTTTTATTGTTGGAGACTTTAATAGATTTGCACACGCTGCAGCTCTTGCGGTTGCAGAGGCACCTGGTAAAAGTAAGTATTCTCCGTTGTTTATTTATGGTGGTACCGGACTCGGAAAAACTCATCTTATTCAGGCAATAGGTCATTTCATTAAAGAGGAAAATCCGCACACAAAGGTTATCTATGTGACCAGCGAACGATTCACAAACGAATTTATTGGAAGCTTAATATCAAAAACAACCGCCGAGTTTAACAGGGTTTATCGTAACGTAGATGTTCTTCTTGTGGACGATGTTCACTTCTTCTCTGGAAAAGAATCTATTCAAAGTGAATTCTTCCATATATTTAACTCTCTTCATCAAAAGGGTAAACAGATTGTCCTTACAAGCGATGTTGCGCCTTCGACAATCACTGGCCTCGAAGAAAGGCTTCTTTCGAGACTAAAGTGGGGCTTGGTAGTCGATATTCAACCACCCGATCTCGAGGGTAGAATGGCTATATTACGCCGAAAAGCAGAGTTCGATGGCATTGCCCTTAATGAGGATGTTCTAGTATATATCGCTGAAAATATTGTATCTAATGTCAGAGAGCTCGAAGGCACCCTCATTCGCCTTTTAGCATATGCTTCTATAACCGGTTGCGATATCGATATTAGCGTTGCTCGGGAGGTTATCAGCCACTATCACAACGGCTCAAATAATAAAAAAATCGGGCCTTCAGAGATATGTCGCGAGGTTGCCTCGGTTTTTGGTGTTGCAGAAAAAAATCTCTTGAACGCTCGGAGAACTCAACCTTTAGCGCTCGCTCGCCAAGTTGCAATGTATCTCTGCCGAGAACTAACTGACAATTCTCTGAAGACAATAGGTCTTTATTTTGGTGGAAGGGATCACTCAACAGTTATTCACGCAGTTAACTGTGTCCGCGACAGAATAAGGTTAGACTCTATTTTGGCTGATAAAGTAGCGAAAGTCCGCGCTGATTTACATCTTTAAGCAACTATATATTTCCCGGTCGGTATATTTAAGACGCCTCTTTTTTATAAGATGGCGTCTCTTTTTTACTTTTTTACTTTTTTTATCTACATTTTCTGTTTATAAGATGTTGAGTTCTTGTTCCTTTTTTTGTGAATATCTAGGGTTCTATAAACAAAGTTTTTTTTATGTTTAAAACAACCTTTTTTAGACATCTTATAAATATTATTTCTGTTGATAACTTTTTTTTCTACTTTATTGTCTTTTATGTGGTTACGTCATTTTTTTTTACTTTTCAACAGAACTAACACCCTTATTATTATTATTATATCTTTATTATAATTACTATTTTAATAGAGAATAAATAAAATTCATATCTCATCCTGTTGTATGTCCTTTTAACTTGATTTTGTATCAGTAAATATTAAATTGGAATGAATATATATAATATCTGCAAAATAAGGAGAAACGGTGGAATTTACATGTGAACGCGGAGACATATTTGACACACTAAATGCCGTTCAATCGGTAATACCCGGTCGTTCGACTCATCCGGTTTTGTCGAATGTTCTTTTTGGAGCAGAAAAAGGGAAGGTCTCTATTCTTGGAACAGACCTTGATGTTTCAATGATAGGGGAATTTCCGGCCCAGATAATTAGTGAGGGGTTTTATGCGTTACCAGCAAAGAAATTATTAGAATTACTAAAAGAATTCGGACCCGGAGAGCTTAAGATACGTAGAGATAAATCGAGGGTCGAGATATCACAGGGTTCGGGAAGATTTTTTATTGGCGGAGTTGAAAAGGAAGACTACCCAGCAGAAGATATAATGCGTGGAGAACAGACAGAGATTAGATTCTCTGCTGAGGATTTTAAGAGATTCCTTTCTGGAACGTCTTATGCTATTTCTGTTGATATAGCAAGGATAGCCCTTTCTGGACTTCTTTTTGAGATAACTGGGAGTGAAGTAACTTCGGTTGCTACAGATGGCCATCGCCTTACGATGCTCAAAAAGAAGATGAATATCAAGGAGGAAGAAAAAAAGGAGCTTAACCTACCTGCGAAGACCGTTACTCATTTAAACAGGATGATAACGGATGCTGAAGAAGATGTGGTTATTAAATATGGAGAAGGCACGGCGCGAATTATATTTGGTGGGTTCACACTGACAACGAAGCTTATAAATGAGCGATTTCCGGATTATAATCAGGTGATACCAAAGGATAATAAGAGCGTAATGATATGTGATAGAGCCAATTTGACTTCTGCAGTGAAAAGAGCCTCTGTCCTATCGAACCCGCTTACTCATTTAGTTAGATTCTCAATTAAAGAGGACAAGCTTGCAATAAGCTGTTCTGACTATGATGTCAGTGCTGAAGCCCATGAAGAAATAGCTGTGGAATATTCGAGTGAACCTATAAATATTGGGTTTAATTCTAGTTACCTTCTAGAGGTTTTACGCCATTTTAATACAGATGAGGTGAAGCTTCTAATAAAAAATTCTCTCTCTGCAGCGCTATTTTTGCCTTTACCTCAAAAAGAAGACGAGGAATATCTTTCGATACTTATGCCACTTAGACTTCCAGAGGAAGAGGTTTGATTTTACAGCTTCGCCTTCAATCATTCAGAGCTTACGATGAAGCGGAGCTTGAGCTCGACCCAGAATTCAATAGGATAATCGGTCAGAATGGCATTGGTAAAACGACACTTCTAGAAGCATTAGCCCATCTTAGTGTTGGAGGTTCGCCATGGTCAGATAGGGCGACGGATGTTATAAGCAAGGGCAAATCATATTCCATAATAGCCGGAAAAGGGCCTAAGCGACGCCAAGAAGTATCTATTAAACTCAAGAGGGGTGGCCGTAAAGAAGTTCTTCTTTGTGGCAAGGCCATTCCTAGAATGTCCGAGTTACTTGGCGTTTTTCCTACAACAGCGATAGGACCCAAGGAAATAGATTTAATTAAGGGTTCGCCATCGATTAGAAGGCGCCTGCTGGATTCTATTTTATGTCAGTTAAGTGCGGGATATACTTTGGCGCTTAGTAAATATAGAAAGCTTGTAGCAGAAAGAAATTCGGCGCTAAAAGGGGTGCGTAGTGGTAAGATAGCTGGAGGACACCTTTTAATAGAAACTCTCGATGAAAGTATAGCGCCGGAGGCGGCTGTTATTATGGAGGGTAGATTGCATTTTATAGAGGAAGTTTCGAAGCTTACCAAGGAAATATATTTTGAAATAATGGGTGGCGAAGGAGGCGAGGTTTCAGTAGAATATAGCCCAACAATAAAGGTTTTGAATGAAAGCGTTGGCGATATTTCAAAGGTTTTTTTAGAGAAACTTTCAGCAAGACGAAAGATTGATCTCGATACGGGCGAAACAGCTATCGGCCCACATAGAGATGATATGTTGTTTCTCAAAGACGGTGAAGCCTTAGCGAGGTTCGGAAGCTGGGGGCAAGCTCGTGCGGCTTCTATTTCCACCATTTTAGGGGCATCAGATATTCTTCATAGAACATCGAATGAGGTTGTTACTCTTTTATTAGACGATTGTTTTGCCGAATTAGACCCTGACAATACAGGAAGATTCGTTAATGTTGCTGCTAGATTTGGGCAGGTGATTATAGCTTCGCCAAGAGAAATTGACTCGCCAAATGCCAAAAATGGTGCTCTATTTGTATTCGATGATATAGGGCATGTTAGAAGAGAGAATTAAAATGCAACCTGAACCAATATCCTCTGTTATTAGAAGGATACTTTTCAATAAGGGCCTTACTACTGGGATTAAAGAGGCCGAAGTAGTTTCTAGTTGGGAGGAGATAGTCGGCGAAAAATTAGCAAAAAACGCCGAGGCTTATGTAATGGAAAAAGGCATTCTGTTCCTTAGAGTGGCAGATTCTGCATGGAGAAACGAGTTATCACTAATGAAAGAAGAACTCATAGAAAAGGTTAATGCCTATTTCGGCGAACAAAGAATTTCGAGAATTCATCTTATTTGAGGTTAGGAATACTATGGCACAAAAAGAACAATATTCAGCTGATTCTATAAGGGTATTAGAAGGTCTTTCGGCCGTTAGGAAAAGGCCGGCTATGTATATCGGTTCGACCAGTCATGAAGGCCTTCACCATCTTGTTTATGAGGTAGTGGATAATTCGATTGACGAAGCGCTTGCTGGAGTCTGCGATACAATCAAAGTTACACTCCATACTGAGGGCTCGATTACTGTAGAGGATAACGGAAGAGGAATTCCAGTAGATTACCATAAGATTGAGAAGAAATCGGCTGCAGAGGTAGTTATGACTAAGCTACACGCCGGCGGAAAATTTGATAATAAGACATATAAAGTTTCCGGAGGTCTTCACGGTGTTGGTATCAGCGTAGTCAATGCGCTGTCTAAGGATTTAGAGCTTATAGTATGGCGTGATAATTTGGTTTATCGACAGACATACAGTAGAGGAAAGCCTCTCATGGCACTCGAACAAGAGGGCAAAACCAGTAAGCGTGGAACAAAAATAACTTTTTTCCCAGACCCAAAAATATTTGAGGTTATAGAATTTTCGTTCGAGACGCTTTCGTCGAGGCTCAGAGAGTTGGCCTTTTTAAATAAGGGTTTAAAAATAACGATTATCGATGAGCGTGTGGGCGAGGATAAAGAAGCTAAGAAGCACGAATTCCTTTATGAAGGCGGAATTATGGAATTTGTGCAGTATCTCAATGGTGCTAGAGGAACTGTTGGTAAAACCCCGTTCTATTTTGAAAAAGAAAAAGACGGTGTAATGGTGGAAGTTGCCCTTCAGTATAATGACAGCTATAACAGCACGCTATATACCTTCGCAAATAATATTAACACAGTGTCCGGAGGAACGCATGAAACGGGCTTTAAAGCGGCTCTCACTCGAACGCTTAATTCTTTTGCCAAGGATAAGAAACTAATTAAAGAAGATATGGCAATGAGTGGGAACGATGTCCGTGAAGGGATTGTTGCGGTGATTTCGGTCAAACTTCAAAACCCACAGTTTGAAGGACAAACTAAAGCCAAACTCGGCAATTCGGAGATAAAAGGGATTGTAGAACAGTTGATGAACGAGGAGTTGTCCGCATATCTTGAGGAGAATCCTCAGGAATCAAAAAGTATAATCACAAAAGTAATCAGTGCTGTTCGCGCTCGCGAGGCAGCGAGGAAAGCACGCGATCTAGCTCGGCGCAAATCTGCACTCGATTCTGCCGCACTCCCAGGAAAACTTGCCGATTGTCAGGTGAAAGACCCAGCGCAATCTGAACTTTTCATTGTCGAGGGAGATTCGGCTGGAGGAAGCGCCAAACAAGGAAGAGAAAAAAAGTTTCAGGCTGTTCTGCCCCTTAGGGGAAAGATTTTAAATGTTGAGAAGGCACGTTTTGATAGAATGCTCAAAAGTTCTGTCATTAAAGACCTTATAACAGCCCTTGGTTGTGGTATAGGCGATGAAGGATATAACATAGAGAAGCTTCGTTACCATCGAGTTATTATTATGACGGATGCCGATGTTGATGGTGCTCATATTAGAACACTTCTTTTGACATTTTTCTACCGCCAGATGATAGAGATTATTGAAAGGGGTTACCTTTATATAGCGCAGCCTCCGCTGTATGGTATTAAACAAGCGAGAAAAAAAAATTATATACTCGATGAAGAACAGATGCACCAATATCTTATAGAGGAAGGTGCACAGACTATGAAATTACTCAGTAGCTCTGATGACCGAGCGATGACTGGCAAAAGGCTGGAGGCCTATCTTGGCCAGATTGGTAAATTCAGCAGAATAAAGGGATATTTTATTAGAAGAGGTTGTGCTTCTGATGTAGTAGAAAAGATAGCCCTTACAGAGACTGTTACCACGGATCTACTTAGAGATCAAGTGGCTTTTCTCGAAATACTTCATAGTATAAAAAACGAACTGGAAAAACTAGGATTTCACATTGAGATTTCGACTGAGAGGGATCCTGAACATCTTAGCTGGAAAGGTATGATCAAATACTCCCAACGCGAGTTAAAGGGTGAGGTAGTCCTCGATTTTGATTTGGTCGATTCACCTGAGTTTAAAGAGCTTGTTAAATCTGCAGCAAAGCTTGCGCGCTTCGCCAAACCTCCACTTAAGGTTTTATATGAAGAGGAAGAGCGGATATTCGAGCGTTTCGGCGAGCTATTGGGCTCGGTTCTCGATGCTGGAAGAAAAGGCAAAAAGATACAGAGATATAAAGGTCTTGGAGAAATGA
>JAGLDC010000030.1 GCA_023145965.1 bacterium
AGCTTAGAGTCTGGGCTAAAAAGCTAGGAAATATTCCCCTCTTTTTTCTTTATCTGATCGGAAAGATCGCGCGGGCGGCGCCATGTGCCACCAAGAATAAGCTCAGCTATCATTAAAATGAAAGCCAGTATAAGCATCCCGTGATGTAGCTCTCTACCGAATCTTTGTGCGAGTATCTCTTTTTCGATATCTTTATTTGGTGAAAGCCATTTCAGCTTAACAGCAGATTCGACGGCCTTCTTATCGAGTTTACTTGCTTCACTTTCGCGGGTATCGACATTGATCGCAAAAATGTCCAACAAGCTATCCCCTGAAGATATCTTATATATCCCGGGAATAAAGACTCTTCCAACATTAATAATAACATTCCCTGAGGCGAAACGCGGGCTAAGGAAGATTATCGAGCTATCTGGTCTTGTAAGGGTTAAAACACCGGAAGGTGGCTCTTCGATAACTCGGACAACCTCCTCACCCACAATATATCCAGCATCAAATTCCGAAACATCCTCAGCTAGATATTGAGTAAGCCTGTGCATCAGTGGCACAAAAAATCCGCTGGTCGCCAGGTCACCGTATCTTAAATTGGCTGAAAAAGCACATACTGCCAGTTTCCCTTCACCGAATTCCATCTCGGCAATCAGTGGAACACCATTCGATAAGGAGATCGGAACTTTATTGGAATTTGTTATCGCGGCAACGCGCTTGAAATCAACATCGGGGATTCCTTCCTCTTTGAAGGGTGTAAACACTGGGTGATCGAAATCGGCCGTTCCCAGATTGAAACGCCCACCGCCAATAGAATCCCCTATACTTGCCAGAACCGAAATCGTGGTTTTATCTCCAAAGATGGATTTCCATGATTTTCCAGGGTCTGGAGAACCTCCTAAAAACAATGCCAATCCGCCGCCTCGAGAAAGAAAACCGGTAATCGATACTCCAATATTATTCGCAAGTTCCGGTGGATCAGACAGGATAACAACATCCCAGGATGATAATAGCTCCGAGCCAAGTTGATTATAGGATAAGCGTTTAACGAAGAAGAAGTCGTCATTCGAAGGCGATAGGGCATTCGAAATGAATTTTTTTTCTTCTCCCCCTACGACTAATACATTTATTTTTTTCGGTATCTTAAAGGAGAAATACCTGGAATTGTCAGTTGGTATAGCATCACCCTCTGATCTAAACTCTCCATAGTGAAAACCCCCACTCTCGAACTCGGCGCTAAATTCAAGCATTCCGAATTCTTCGGGATTAAGATCGACAGACCTCTGTGCAATCCTTTTTCCATCGAGATATAGATCCACAACAAAATCTGTAACAGCTCCTGAGGCAAAGCTCTTAATTTCGGCAATCAAGGAAAAAGGCACTTTTTTCTGTAAAAGCGTGCGCGGGAATTCGATATTTGTTAAGCCTATGTTCCGCTCGTCATCGGGAGAAAATACGAGACAATATAGCTTGATATCCTTCGGAAGGTCAAGTTCACCAGAGCGAAGCCAACCATGATCTTTGTCGTCGGTTAGGATAAAAATCTCTTTATTCGGTAGTTTGCTTTCCATAAGCATTGCAACTGCCGCAGAAATAGCATTCCAAATATCGGTCGTGCTACCCGAGAGCTTAAGGCTATCTATAGCCTGACGAGCGCCAGAAAGCGCCTTAAAAGGCTCTCTCGAAGCAGGATAAGGCGAGGAATTAAAAGGTATAATCGAGAGTTCGTCTCCTTCGTCGAGTATCTCGAAAATATCCTCCGCCGATTGACTCGCTTTAGTGAAAAGATCAACTCCTGCTGTTTCCTGCCCCATCGAATAGGAGTTATCTATTAGCAAAGCAACGGAGGTTCTCTCGTGAGCACCGATATTGACCGATTTTGCAGTCTTTATTGCCGGTCTGGCAAAAGCGCCAATCACTAAAATCAATATCAGCACGCGCAAGGCAAGCAAGATTAGCTGCTTAAGCTTGAATTTACGCATACGACGCTTCTGTATCTCCTCGATGAAGCGAAGAGAAGGCCATTTCCTCTCCACAAGACGTCTTCTAGTGAGAAGGTGAATGAGGATAGGAAGAAAAATAGCAGCAAGAGCCGGTAAAAAGACACTATTTAGAAAACTCAACATATTTTTTCCTTATGCAATAGAAATGCCATTATACGCTTCGTCACATTTTAAATCAAGCCAAGTTTGAGGAACAACAGCTACCACAATGATGATTATCCCATCCCCACACCTCCCGAAGGAAAACACCCCTTTTCTCAATAAAGCTTATTGAGCGTGAACCAATCTATTTGACTTTTTTGTTTTCGAAAAGAAAACCTGTTGATTTCTTGCGGTATTATGATATTTTCTAACTATGTTTAAATCCTTTGGAGAAATAATGAAAAGGCTTTTGCCAATTATCTTCCTGTTGCAGATAGTATCAATTTCTTGTTTTGCAACAAAATACGCTGCCGAATTCACAGACCTTTCCGTAAGTGTCCGTGCGGCCGGTATGGGCGGCACATTTACAAGTTTCGATTCCGACCCGCAGACAATATGGTGGAATCCTTCTGGTCTTGCCGGCCTCTCCGATGAAATAAAATTTTATTACATGCACGCGACGATGTTCGACAATTTATACCAACTCGATGCTGGCGCCGCAGCTCGACAACTTGGTAATTCTTACTGGGGATTGGGCTTCTTCCGCAACGGAACAGAAGGCATCCCATTCACTCACAACTGGGGTTACTTCGACTATGGAGTAGATAATCTCCCCGGAACCGGCGATCAGGGCGAAGACAATGGTCAATGGGATCCAGGTGAACGCATAGATTCCGATGCTGTTTATTACCATAGCGAAGGAGATTACCTTTTTACAATTGCAGCAGGTCGTGCCCTCTCTGATCGACTAATTATAGGTGCTTCAATAAAACACCTGCAAAGCTATATAGGTCAGTATTCGGCCTTCGGATTTGGTGCCGATCTCGGCGCAACATACAAACTTAAAGAGAACCTCGTTTTAGGCGCTACGCTGCGCGATGCTGTGGGAACACATATCCGCTGGTCAACCGGCCTATGGGAGCAAAAAATTCCTTCCCTTTGGTGGGGAGGAAAATTTTCGTTAGATTTGCCAGCTATTCGTGGGAATTTGGCTTTAGCAGGCGATTTCGAAACCCATTTCGAGGATTATAACGGAATCGCCAACATAGGGCCTATTTCTATAGATCCCCATTTAGGCACAGAGCTTAATATACTTAAGCATTTCTTCCTCCGCTTAGGTTTGGATAGAAAAGACTTTACAGCCGGCGCTGGTATCGCCCTCGCTTTTTTCCGCGTGGACTACGCTTTTGTGGATAATACCGATTTGAATGTTACTCATAGAATAGGAATTAACTTCGAGATACCCGAAGTCAAGATTAAACTCCCGAAGCGTAAGAAACCGGAGGAATCTGGTCTGATGAAACCACCTGAAATCCTTCCTATAGAAACCACATCGCTCTTAGAAGAGGAAGAAGAGATTATTCCAGCACCTGTAGGAGATAAAATTGCCGAGGTTAAATTCCCGTTTGCATCGATCGAGCTTACAGACCGGACTATCGCTCAATTAGATTCGGTTTGCTACATTTGGAACAAATATCGGACGAACAGAATATACATCGAAGGACACACGGACAACATTCGTATCGATACACCCGAATTCCCTGATAACTACACCCTATCTGAAGCCCGAACTGAAGTTGTTGCAAAATATCTTAGGGATAAATGTGATATTCCAGTAAACCGAATAGTGGTAGACTGGTTTGGTTCGGACAGGCCAAAAGCGGATAACTCGACCGATGAGGGCCAGTCTTTAAATCGAAGGGTCGAGATCTTCCTTTGGGAACCTTGATATATTTAATAGCGGACAAAAAAAAGGCGGCCTTCAAAGGCCGCCTTTTTATTATCGCTGCAACATTGATCAATGCCTAAAATGACGCATTCCTGTGTGTATCATAGCGATACCAAGTTCGTTCGCACGATCGGTAACTAAATGATCTCGAAGTGAACCACCCGGTTGGACTATGGCGGTCACACCGGCATCGGCTAAAACCTCCATACCATCGGGAAATGGGAAAAAAGCATCCGAAGCTGCAACAGCACCGACCGTTCTTTCGCCAGCCTTTTCAACAGCCAACTTTGCAGCATCGACACGGCTCGGAAGTCCTCCGCCTATTCCATAAACTGCTTTTCCTCCAGCAACCAACACCGAATTTGATTTAACACCTTTAACAGCACGCCACGCAAAATGAAGAGCGTCGTCCTCCTCGGGTGTGGGTTTTCGATCGGTAACAATTTCCCATTTAGGCGATTCCAAACCAGAGGGATCCCCTGATTGCGCAAGAAATCCTCCATAAACACCCCTCAAGAAAGTAGGAGCAGTTTTTGGTCGCTTTATATCGAGTTTTAGTAAACGCAGATTCTTTTTTTTCTCGAGAATTTCCAGTGCTTCCGGCGAGAAATCAGGTGCAATAATACATTCGAAGAAGTGCTCGTGCATTTTACGAGCTGTCTCGAGATCGACATCGCAGGTGAATCCAGCTATCCCACCAAAAGCGCTAACCGGATCGCAAGAAAGCGCGCCAAGGTAGGCCTCGATTGCGTTATCTCCAAGTGCTACTCCACAAGGACTAACATGCTTTACAATAACCGAGGCTGTTTTATCGGCAAACTCCAGAAGGACATGATAAACCGCGTCAAGATCGAGTATATTATTATAACTCAACTTCTTACCCCATAACTGTTGGGCAAAAGTTACCCCTGATTTGGCCAGAGGGTCGGAATAAAGCGCTGCTTTTTGATGAGGATTCTCACCATATCGAAGCTCATCGACTAATTTCATAGGCCTGCTTGTATAAATTGGATTCCCCTCTCCTGCAAAAGTCGAGGCGATTAAGCCATCGTAGTAAGATGTCATATTAAATGCTTTTGCGGCAAGAGTTTTAAGCAATCCAAGAGATATTTTACCTGTTTCGAGAATCTCAGCTGAAATTGGTGCGTAATCTTCTGGGTCACAGATAACGGCAACAGACTTAAAATTCTTCCCGGCTGCCCTAAGAAGAGCGACTCCACCAATATCGATCATCTCAACTCGTTCGTCCATATTTTCGGTTTTCGCAAGTGTAGCCTCGAAGGGATAAAGGTTTACTGCGATAAGATCGAATGCTGGAATACCTTCAGCAGAAATGGATTCCATATGTTCTGCGCTTTCTCTTCTAGCTAAAATCCCCGCAAATATCTTTGGATGAAGAGTTTTGACCCTTCCGCCAATAAGTTCCGAGAATCCGGTAAGCGTTTCCAATGGAATGTAGTCAATTCCAGCCTTTTCCAGAGCTTTGCCGGTTCCCCCTGTAGTATATATTTCGACTCCCACCGATATTAGATTACGCGCGAATTCCTCGAGATTGGTTTTATCCCAAACAGAAATCAGCGCTCTTTTAACCTTGAGTGACATTAAGACCTCCTTAGAAGTGTCCGATATACATAAGTTGTAACAATAATCCAGTTAATAGTGGCACAGTTAAATTATCATCTATGCCTAAAGGGAGCGATTCAACAACAGTAGCAACTAACGCACCCGTAAAGAGCGCCGCCCAAGGCGCAATTAAACCGGCAGTCATTTTAAAAATTATACTTCCAAAATAGGCTGCAATGAAAAAAGCCATACTACCTTCAAGAGTTTTATTATTGATAGTATAGTGTTTACCGAATCTTTTCCCAAAAATCGCTGCGGCAATATCGCCAAGAATGATGTTAACCAAAACGACGACTGCCACCCATTTATCGAAAGCCACAACCGCTATCAAAGCCGCACAAAGGATGTATGATGAGGATGTGAAGCGTTTAAACTCATGGCTTCGAAGAAGTTTGCCACCTACCTTAACATATAGTAAACGGAATCTTCTATCGTAATATTTCAACAAATCAAGCAAAACCGACAGAAATGCAAACGACGCAAGAATAAGCATAGCTTGTTTTGGCGGGACAATCATGTAAAGAATTGGAATTATCAAAGCAAAGAAATGAACCGACTTTCTTTTAAGCTCAGTTAAAAGATCCGTTTTAGTAACGGTAGAGTTCTTCAGGTCTTCGAGGAACGTATTTTTTTGCATAATTATATAAATCCCTATGTTTCTGCTCATTAAAATATTTTGCGCCCACCCAACTGCCATATATATTGCCACCATAAAAAATAGCGCCGGAAATCAAGAGCCCTATCGAAAAACTGCGATCATCATCCCACATCAAGTAGCTTCCGGCAAATGAACCCCCAATAACAACGAGGTTAATAAGCGCATCGCCCCAGCGTCCAAGATAAGCTCTTCCCGATCCCGGAAGTATCGCACTCATTCCAGCCACTAAGTATGGTGATCTACGCGGAAGAGCCAATCCTTGTTGAGATAGGCCCTGCATGAAAAAAGACGATGAATCGAGTTCTCCAGTTTCGATTCTTCCAAACACTCTTAAAGCCTCGGAGTATTTTCGTTCCCAAAAATAATTCCACCCTTCGAGATAAACAAGCGATAATTGACATTTGATATCACAATCTAAAATATATTTCTCGATATAAAACAAACTGCTTGGCGTGTCGCCACTCTTAAAATAAGACAATGACAATCTATATCTCGCTCCATTTGAAAGAGAGTCTGTTCTGCCACCTGAAATTATTTTGTTATATATCTTTCTTGCTTGAAAAGGTCTTTCCGACTCATCGAAACAAAGACCAGCGCGATATTTAGCCAAAGCCCCTCTTTGGTCTTCGGCGAAATAATAGGTAAAACGCAAGTATTCTACAGCCGCTTTATCTGAATAACCAATATTGAATAATTCGTTCGCGAGTTGGAATTGATTATTCGCGGACATCTGGGCTAAACACGAAAATACCATTATGGTGATTGTCGCGACGAAACGCATTCAATATACCTTTCAATAGGATCGATCTTTTTTCCTTCTTCATTCTTTTTATATTCTTTTTGCGATAAGCTGTTATCGCGCATCAATCTATCTGAAGTTAATAATAATGCTCTCAGAGGCCCTGTTTTCTTGAAGGCTAGTTTGGAGAATTCTGAACAACTCGGTTCCATTGGGCACCTATGGGCATCTAAGTCTGTAATATATTTTTGATAGAACTCTAATAAACCTTTCGATACTATCTTTATGGTGTTATTAGAGTTATTGCCTTTTCCTTTTTCTGAAATATCAACACCTGTTGAATCGGCAAAGCTCACTCCAAACATTAAGATCAAAAATAATGGGACTATTCTTCGCAACACTCCAACTCCCCTATCGCCCTATGGGCAGCTAACTTGCGCTCTTTATGGTTAAATTGTCTTGCATCATTTGCCGCATTCTCTGAGTTACCAATCCAATAACGCGCACCGAAAAAGTAAAACGTAGTTAAAGCCCGAGGATACAAACCTCGCGAAAATGCATCGGTAACTATATAACCAAAAACACCATTAATAACCATTGTTCTCAAAGCTTCTGAATATTTTTTCGTATATACCTGTCCGCTTCCAGGCAATATAAAGGACATTATCCGCGCCAATTGAGGCGAGCGAAATCGCGGGCCATTCATACCCTCGAAAGACCAATTTCCTTCCTCGGCCAACAAGATTTTTTCATAAAGATCTTCGGAATTCTTATCAGGATAGCTTTTTTGGGCTAACACAATATATTTAACTGCGTTAGAGTAATTACCATCGAGGAATTCGAGCACGATAATCAAATTAAGTGATTCATAATAATATTTCTTATCTTCTTTTTTATCAACTAGATACGTTAGTAATTTAATAGCATCACTAAAGTCATTAGCCTTTATATATTGTATTGCAACATGATATAATGCGTCATACTGTATATTCTCCGAAAGACGCATTACTTCGATCTCTGCTTCCTCACAAAGCCCATAATCCAAAAGGTATTCTCCAAAAGCAAATTCATCAGGACATGAAGAGAAACAGGAAAGACAATTTGGGGCTGTTTCCCGAGGGAAACATATCGATGCAATAAAAAATATAATAAGAAAATAAAAATATATTCGATTTCTAATCATTGTTGGAATCGGCCTTGTATAAATTGATTCCAAATCTATATGAAACGGGCAATTCTCGGTGAGTTGTCATGGAAGCACCTATCAGAATCCCGGGGAATAAAGCAAAATCAGCACCTGCCGTAATCGAACCGTCGTCGAGTCCAGCCATGAAATCTACCATGGATTTATACGATATGCCCGCACCCACGGAGTATTCCAATAAAGCCCCCGAAATAACATAACTCAATTCTGCCGTTACTTTGCTCGAAAAATTCGATCCTAAGTCCTTATTAAACGAACAGCCGGTGCTAATATCGGGTGTTCTCAATTCGTTGGTGCCTGTGCTCCAAGAAATATAGGAGCTATTGGCAACAATAAAACCCAAATGCATGTTTTGTATAGGTGCCCAATCGAGACCGAGTGAAACGAACACGCCATAGGCTTTCTGGTCGATGAGACTACGATAGACTCCTCCGCCAGATGCACCTAAGGAGATTCCTCTATTTAGAGAGTAGGCATAAGCCGCTCCTAATGCGAGGTCGTGATGGCCTTTGGTATCTACAATATAGGGCAAGTTATCGGGCCCTACTGGTTGTGATGGGTCTGGAAGCTCGGTTATGTTTATTCCTCCACCACCGAGATAAATCACTCCCAGTGCAAGATTTCTCTTTCTAAGGGGAACTAATGCCCCCACGGCATCGGAGATAATCAGATTACCATAGAATCCTTCATGGCTGGC
>JAGLDC010000031.1 GCA_023145965.1 bacterium
GGGATGGCTGGCGAAAAGCTTTGGTCCCGGTGAGTTAGTTCTCGCTGGATTACCGAAAACAGCGGTCGCACCACCCTCGGCAAAATTAGAGCGACCTAAAGCTGACGAAATTAAGTCGCAATCTATAGAAAGAAAATCAGAAACGAATGATTCACCATAAGCTAAACTCGCAGTGAGAGCAACGAGCACAAAAGATATTCGTATTACATATTTCATACTCTAGATCGTTGCAATAGACATGCCATGCCATATTCAAATTTTAATACCAGCTCGTATCCTAACCACACTTGCTAAAACCGCAACTGTGGCACTTCTGACAACCCTCTTCATAGAAAAGCCTCGCACCACAATCTGGACAGATAGTGCCCATATCACCATCGTTATCCGAATTAGTGTCAACGGGTCTGAATTTAATCGTATCGACTATATTCGCTTTAGATTTATCCGCTTTAGATTCATCAGCCACACCGGAATCAGCACGCTTGCGGGCTTCGGCATACCAACGCATAGATTTCGCTATCGCATCCGGGCAAGATTTAATCATCTCTCCTCGATCCCACACGGGTGTGGGGCAAGCAATACCCTTTAGTTGTTCGATTATCTCTTCGATATCGATACCGCTTCTTAAAGCAAGACTTACAAGCCTAGAAATACCCTCAGACCAACTCTGCGCACATCCCCCAGACTTGCCTAAATGAGTGAAAAGCTCGCAAGGACCCTTTTCGTCTTCATTAAGCGTGATATATAAATTACCGCAACCTGCTGCAACCTTAAAAGTCATTCCCCGAGTAATATTAGGACGAGCACGTTTACTGAGTGGCGCTTCGATAGGCACAATTTCATTTACCTGTTTCTCTTTAGCAGCCTTCTTAAGGCTCATAACTTGATTCTGCCGGCTACCGTCCCGATATATGGTCACACCCTTGCAACCGAGTTTATTCGAGAGTATATATACATTGCGAACATCCTCTTCCGTTGCACTTTCGGAGAAATTCACGGTCTTCGAAACCGCATTATCTGTGTATCTCTGAAAAGCCGCCTGAATACGAACATGCCACTCCGGAGGAATGTCATGGCTTGTCACAAAAACCCTCTTGATATCCTCCGGTATTTCATCGATATGAGCAATTGTTCCCTCCTCGATGATCCGATGCATAAGCTCCTCTGAAAAAACACCTTCCTTTTTAAGGATATCCTCGAAATAAGGATTAATCTCAAGCATACGCGTGCCATCGAGAATATTGCGCTCGAAAGCCAATGCAAACATCGGTTCGATACCTCCTGAACATCCCGAAATAATGCTAATCGTGCCTGTAGGAGCGATAGTAGTGACGGTAGCATTCCTGATTCGGTCCCCATCGGGGTGATCGAAAGCACTTCCTTTAAAATTCGGGAAAACACCCCTTTCATTCGCCAATTCGATAGACTTCTGCCTACCTTCATTTTGAACAAACGACATAACCTCTTCAGCAATATTGACTGCTTCTTCGGAATTGTATGGTATTTTGAGTTCGAATAGCATGTCGGCAAAACCCATGATTCCGAGGCCTATCTTGCGGTTACCTCGAGTGTTTTCCGCAATAGCCTTAAGCGGATATTGATTCGCATCAATGACATTATCGAGAAAATGAACGGCATCGCGAACAACACCGCGAAGCTTTCGATAATCAATCTTTTCATCCACAATAACCTTGCTGAGATTGATACTCCCAAGATTACAGCTTTCATAAGCAAGCAACGGCTGTTCGCCACAAGGATTAGTCGATTCGATCTCACCTATGTGAGGCGTTGGATTATCGCGGTTTATGCGATCGATGAAAACAATCCCCGGTTCCCCTGTGCTCCAGGCTTGATGGATTATTTTGTCGAAGACTTCTCGGGCGTTTCTCTCCCCTACTACTTGATTGGTTCTAGGGTTCCTGAGCTTGTATTGTGAACCATTCTCGACAGCTTCCATAAACTTCTCAGTAACAGCAACAGAAATATTAAAATTATTAAGCTGAGTAAGATCGGCTTTGCATGTGATGAAATCCTCTATATCGGGATGGTCAATCCTGAGAATCCCCATGTTTGCGCCACGGCGCGTGCCGCCTTGCTTGACAGTCTCGGTGGCGGCATCGTAAACCTTCATGAAGCTTATCGGGCCACTCGATATACCCGTTGTGCTGTGAACTACGTCACGCGCGGGTCGAATCTTGCTAAACGAAAAACCGGTGCCTCCACCGCTTTTATGAATAAGAGCTGTATTTTTTAGCGTCTCGAAAATTCCATCCATGGAATCGGAAACTGGAAGAACAAAGCATGCTGAGAGCTGTCCGAGATACCGGCCAGCATTCATCAAAGTGGGCGAATTTGGCATAAATGCCTTATCTACCATTATTTCATAGAAATGCTTTGCCGTGTTCTTAACATCGGCATACGGATCGTATATTTTGTCTATCTCCGCTATGGTTTGCGCAACACGACGAAACATATCCTCCGGCTCTTCGATAACGCTTCCATCCAAGTCTCGTTTGAGATATCTTTTCTTTAGAACCGTTTTCGCGTTTGCGGATAGATTTGTTTTTTTTGTAAAAAGCGTGTTATCCGAGGGATAGTCCATAGGCAGCTCAAGTGCGGATTGGATACTCTTTCCATCTTTTGCTTTATCTTCATTTCTCATTTCGAACCTCTAGTAGTTAAAAGATGTTAATTTAACATCTCAGATTTCATATTTTTTTGGATGAGTGTAAAGTTAAGACAAAAAAATCAAAGAGTCAAGAAAAATCCTACATATTGTGGTTCTTTTTTTTGAAGCACAATAGATTGTGGATAATGCACGTATTTTCACTCTAAAATAGAGCATTTTCATTGCTGTTATTGGATTTCTGAATGTTTATAACTTATTAACTATGAGTGAATAAATTTTATAGCCATAAAAATTGTTTTATTTTCTAAATTATATTTACTTTAGAAAACCAATCTGACACTTGCGGTTGCTGTATGTTCGGGAAGACGTCCCGTTCGGCTAAGAAGATCGTAAGAGAGGTTTATTGTCGTTCCGGTGGCGATATCGACATTGGTTGAAAGGGACAGCTTGCCATTATCACCAATAAAATCGCCCTCGGCCATATCATATGGTAAAATGCCATTATATTCATCTCCGGCTAATACTCGCGAATATTGAAAATCAACACGAAGGTTTCCGAAGTCAAAGAAATATGTCAGTCCCGGATTAATAGCAGTTCTATCTATAATCATCGGTTCCTCGGGCCAATTATCGGTTTCGACGAGATAAGAAGCATTCATTTTCGTCTGAAATCTATTTGAAAGCATCTTATTCCAAGATATGATCAAGGACTGCCCTTTTAGCTCAGTTCCAGTCCTTGAATTATCCGGATATATTCTCGCTGAATTTGAAAGCACCGTGGTCGCTGTAAAATTGCCTATCTTAGAGAAACTCAGGCGTCCCTCTATTTCATAATCATTCGCCCATCGAATTTCCTCTCCAGTAGTAAACTGAGCATTCCGATATTTATTATATCTGCGATGTAAAGTGAGGCTTCTCGACCGCCGAGAGCCAATCCTAATATTGCCTTCAGTCAAAAACCGCCCTAATAAAAGATACTCATTTGAGAGCATATCTGAGGGATCTAACAAGTAGGCTTCGACAGAACTCTTTGAAGAGCTACCCTCGTTTCGAATAAATCCATCGAACGACAGCGCACGAATATAATCCATCGCAAACCAATTGCCCTCAAGATCACTGAAATCGACACTCAGATTTGCCTTTAGATCGGAATTTATCGAGGGTGTAAAAATGCCCGTTGGTAGATATTTTTTTAAATAATCTCCTCCCACCGATGGAATATATTCGTTTCTATCGACATCGTATTCGTAGTTACCAGAACCATACCCGACAAATTCATAGAAAGGTTCGAGAACCTCACTTTGTTCTCGCGAAAGCTCATATCGCAATCGCAGGTCACTTCTTGGGATTTTCATTCTAATCGAACCGTTTACACTTCCGATATCTGACTTAATATTGTTAGAGAAACCTGTAAGATCTTCGAATTCTCGGTGATTTGCGACGATCTGCCAATCGTAAATTTTACTTGAAAGCTTGTATGTCTTCACCTGTGAATAAGCCATCAGGCCCATCGAATCGGATTTTTCGTCATATCTATACTCGATACCGGGGACAAAGGATACTCTCTCCAAAGGAAGGAATCCTATCGAACTCTCGATCTGATAAAAACGGAAACCCGCCTCGCCAGATTTATCTTCGAATAATGCGCTTGTTTTGGGTTCTAAAAACCACAATTTACCCGAAATATCACCCCAATACTTATTCCATTTAGCTAAAGAGCGTATGTTAGAAGAGTTTCCATTGATATTCAATGCTGTGGAGTGATATGAAATACTCGATATAAGGCGTTTACTATCCGAATCACCGATCACGTTAGAGCCATATGCTGCAGTTATTTCGAGAGGTTCTATAGGCTTGTAAACAATCGAGCCTTCCGCGAGTTCCTCACCTCCACCCTTTTCGGAAACCCCCCAATCGCGAAGAAATTCGGCGTCATCCATTCGACCGATAGAGGAAAAACGCTCACCCTTATGTCGAAGTTT
Organism: bacterium; assembly: GCA_023145965.1. Classification (NCBI taxonomy): domain Bacteria; species bacterium. The sequence continues at coordinate 4,612 of JAGLDC010000031.1, forward strand.
CGCGTTAACATTGACTTCTCCAATGTCACTTCCGAAAAAAACAAGTCCTCTCGTTAGATCGAGTTTAACCAAGTATGCACCATCTGAGTTGTCATTATCGTCACTGCTTGAAAGGCGGTTAAGGTCTATCGATGAAGTCGCAACCTCACCGCTAATCTTCATGTTTTCTACTGGCTCGAATTCGGTTCCGATATCTATAACCGAATGCGAAATCGGCAAAGGCAAAGACCTAATCGGTCTAAAGCTTCCAAAATCCGAACCGACATACTCGTATCTACAGAGGGAAATATAATTATAATCTCCTTTGCCCGAGCCTACATTCTCGAAAACTACATCCCAGTCACCATCACCATCACCGATCCATTCAAAATGCTCGTTTGAGGTAGCGGAATCGACCAGGAAATAATCGCCGGTATCCGATAGTGTAGCATTGATCATATAGGCAGAATCGGCATTATCGCCGGCGACTTCCAGGGCAGCAAGCTCTTCTTCGGAAAACTCCAAAGTAAGAGGATTATGTGAGTCATCGGCCTCTATCATAGCCGAATAGGAAAATTTCAGCTTCTCGAATGGATCGATATTGCCCGAAAGACCGTAAAAACTACGCCTGAATTCGAGGTCTGTATATTGGAAATCTATTATAACTCTATCGTTTATACCGACTTGGCGATTAGATGTGAATGTTATCTGACCGAGATTATAGTCAATTGTGTAATCGTTATCGAGACCGCGGTCGAGTTTAGAACCGTTAAGCCATACTACCTCTGAGCCAGCTAGGATTTGAACCGAGCTATTTTCGTTTACTGATACTTGATATGGTCCTTGATTACCTTCAGAACATGTAAACTCATAAGATGCCCATATACCTTCGAGGATTGCACCGGCGATCTCGCCTGTAACCTTATCGGAGAAGCCCTTCAACTGAACACCAGAAAGTCTTCGATTGTATGATGAAAATTCCCCTTGGGCAAATGTGGCATTAAAATCGCCAAAATTTGCCGAGAAAAACGGCCCTTTGATACTTATAAAAACCTGATCGAGCTGAGCAATCTTCTCGGATGTTCCTTCTGGTTGAATTGGCAAATCCTGATCGCTGAGCATAGCGGTTATTTCAACATCCTCGCCTATACTTCCAAAAGCTTCGAGTTGAAAAGCCGATTCTACACTTGCATCGCGCCTGCTACCGATCTTTATTCCCCTTAGAAGGCTTCCTGAGTGCGTAAGCCTATTATTTTCCGGAATCATGGACATATTGACCCTAGGTTGCCTTTCGAGAAGACGCCCGCCAGTCCCACTAGGCACTTTATGACGGATTTTCAGTGGGATTTTAAGGTCGATATATGAATATACAATCTTGATGGAATCGCAAATAGGTTCACCGTTAAGTTTAATAATCCCTTCAATCCGATTTATGGAGTATCTTTCGGGTGAAATATACGATTCTCCACAGAAAAGCGACTCACTCAAATCGACAATAAAACTATCGGGAAGAGTAATAAGATTCCCCAGAGGCTTAATAAATACCTCATTTCGCACAGAAAAACTAGAACATGCAATGCTGAGCACTAAAGGAATAATTATTTTGAAAGTTCTATTCAATTTTCAATAAAGATTCGACGCATATTATTTTGTTTCCATATAGTAAAACCATCCTACCCGAAATATTTTGGATTACAGCTGAAACTTCAGCCTCAAATTCCATTGGTTTTTGGATTCCATCGACTATCGTTATAGCGCTTTTTTTACCGATTATATAAAATCCATCACTGCCAGAAAAAGCACCCAAAGGGGATTCGACATCTGTAAAATGAATCGTCGAGATCGGTTGGCCATAAAGAGAATAAATATAAACCGCCTCAGATGTTGTAATATTGAATCTCTTTGTAACACGGTCGAAACCCAGAGAGTTAATTTTATCAACCCTCTTCAACTCAGGGATTAAAAATTGTCTTGGATTGGTATCCCTCCAGTCCTGAAAAAGGTAAAACTCATTTTTCCCGGCATCATAGATAAGAATCCTACCATCGGTAGAAACAGCAATTTTATCCGGTCTTAATTTTACTCCGGTCAAATTTAAAGAAATCCTAGTCGGCAAGCGAAGGTTTCTATCGGTAATAAAAATTGCCATGCCTTCACGATCTGCCAGATACAACCAGCCGACACTTAAAGCAATATCCGATATATGGATAATCTCCATCGACAGAGCATCGTCTTCAAGTTCAGCCCTTATTTGCCCAGTCGAATCCAGAGCTATAACTTGCCCGAAATCATCTAGAAGATAGAATCCACCAAAACCATCACTGGCTATATCTATCGCTTTGAAATCCGCTGGAAATGGTATAGAATTGCTAACGCCCATCAGTGTATAGGCAATTATCAATATGCACAATATCTTATTGATAAACATAATCTTACACCTCAGAATCAAAGTAGATCCCCATAGACTTTCTCAAACGCTTATCTTCGAAAAAAGCATTTGTTTCTCCATCCCAAACAATCCCCCCAGACTCGAGTATTATAGTCCTTTGAGTGCATTTTTCGGCAAGCTCGAAATCATGTGTAATTATCATTATCGTCTTTCCCTTTGAGGAAAGCAATTCTACTATATCCCTAAAGCGATGTCTTCCATCATTGTCAAGCGAGGCTGTGGGTTCGTCGAATATTATGAAATCCCTATCCATCGCAATAACTCCAGCTATTCCGACCCACCTTTGTTGGCCATCAGATAAATCAAAAGGAGATTTATTATATACCTCTTGCTGAATTCCGACGACCTCAAGTGCCTTCTCTGCTTTATTCCTAACATTATCCATTCCAAGATTTTTTGGGCCAAACTCCACATCCTCTATCACCGTCTCGGCAAATAACTGCCTTGCAGGGAATTGAAAACACATCGAGACATATAACTCAATCTCTGCAGATTTTGCCCCTGAAACCTTGGCCGAACCGAGGTTCGGTTTAAATAGGCCAGCGCAAACCTTTGCAAGAGTAGTTTTTCCGGAGCCACTGGCCCCGAGAAGGCCTATTCTCGTTCCGCTTTGAATCTTAAGGTCAATTCCATTAATCGCTTTAAAAGAATCATATTTAAATTCAATATCATTAAATTGATAGCACTTTTTATTTAATGTATTACTTAAGGTGATAGGCTTTATATAAGCTTTTCCATTTAAGTTACCTTGTTTTATTACGCCTTTTTCAATAGTAACTATTCTGTCAGAGCGTCGAGCCGAAGTTTCTGACTGGGTTATATAGAGGATGGCGGTTTCGCTATCGCGAAGCTCGCCTATCTTGCGCCAAAAAAGCCTCTTGCCCTCATAATCGAGAAAAGCATCCGGTTCATCGAGGATCAAAAGACGGGGTTTCAGCGCCACAGTAGAGGCAAGGGCGCATCGCTCCAAATTCCCACCGGATAGCTCGTCTATATTCTTCTTTAACGATGACTCCAAACCGAAATCTCGGGCTACGTTCATAATAATATTTTTAATTTCGACGGACGGTATGCGTGCATTTTCAGGAGTAAAAGCTAATTCTCTTTCGACAGATGTCGCAATTATTCCTTCCGAGGGATCTTGAAAGAGAAATCCAACTGTTCCAGGATTGAAATAGAAATGCTCATCGAAAATATTCTGACCATCGAAAAGAACTTCGCCAGAATTCGGGCGAATAATCCCGGCAATTATCATCGCCAGTGTAGTTTTGCCCGAACCATTAGCCCCATAAAGAGAAACCATCTCGCCGGGTAATATTTTTAGATCGATACCTCTTAAAAGTTGAATCTCATCAGCCAAATACGAATACCTAACATCAGATACATCAATAAGATAAGACATTCATTTGCCAAAATATATAGTTATAATTCCGCATATTATTTTTTAAATAACCAAAAATCAGATAGAAATTTAGCTTCATCATTCCTTCGAAAAAGTGCGCCCGCATTTATTCAATAAACATAAGATCAAAAAGAACTCCGGTATTAACAAATAAGCCTCAGAGATACATATAATTATCCATGGAGTGAGAAACCACGGAGCTTGCATCATGCCAAACATAACCATGATCTCCGAAGCAAATGGTATAGCCCTTGAAATATAGAAAAAAGCCAGAAATCCAATATAGATAACTTGCAGTATCGAGTTTATGAAAAGAAAAACAGGATATATTCTCCTTTTAGAAAGAGATAAAATTGCCTCTACTATAAATAAAACAGCCAATACTATAAAGCCTATAGAAACAACAGAAACAGGTTTGACAAATTCCGGAAGCTGGGCTACCGTATTATATGGAAATCCTAGCCCCATTAGAAACCTGGGGATTGTTGCTAATCTCAGCCCAATAAGTATATTAGAAATGGCATAAGCTAAGGCTAGTAAACTAATGTATATGAAACAGTTAGCACTATTTTTCTTTTCCATATAAACTCCGGCGAATAACATTCTCTCATGTGATATAGTATTCCAAATCACTTAAACATGACAAAGTATAACAATTGCATTTCATGTTGGCAAGCGTATTCCTCGTTTGCTATAAAGCTTTTCTTTCGAAAAATTGTTAGTCCGTAAGCCTTTATTCAAAAATATCATCTTGGGAATTAATATACTATCTTTGTTTATCCATGCTTGACAGCAGGGAAGACTTCAAATATATTGGTTTTTATGGTTTTAAAAAGCTCGATATGCTGTTTTCTGACTATAGCCACCGGAATGCTATTTGCAATCGAGGGGCAGAATCCCACTCCGAAATTCATTCCTCCAGATTTTTCTGTGGAGGAAGAGCGTGTGGCTTACCCATCGGATTTACTCGAATTCTTCAAGATACCATTCATAGATTATCTTAGGTCTGATGCCTCTAAAGACATAATCGAAACTAATTTAGAAATCAATTCCTCAAAAGGTGCCTTGGGATCGATTATAGTCGCACAGAAGGGTTTTGTTGCGAAAGCTAAGGGGAGTCAAGATTATTACGGCGATGGAGAAACGAAGAAAATGCTACGCGTTATCGAAGGACATGGAGGATATGCCGATATCTTAGATGAACGCTTTCCATTCGCACTCAAATCCAGTGGAGCATATTCGTCATTTCGTGGTGAGTATGAACTATCTACATATTCTTTCTCAGGTGGTGCAGAAGGCCATATGCCCATAGGCAAAAGCCTTATTTCAATGGATATTTCTGGAACTCGCGAGAGCTGGGCACAACATTATGGGCATTTTCCTCGGATAGAATCACCGGACATACAAAGAGCGGAGATATCAAATGCCGTTTCTGGGAAGGTCGCATTTAGGAGTATGCCCGGCGAATACACGGGGTTCGAAATTATCACATCAGGAGTTACATCAACGAGATATAGGCAGAACAAGTGGAATATTAAGCGAACCGTTACATCGGGAGTAGCCAATCTCGTATATGATTCCAAATCATTAAGGTTATCTGTAGGCGCATCGGCACATAGGACATGGGAAGAAACCATCATCTCCCCTTCAATGGATTTCGAATTGAACTGGAGACAGCTATCAACCTTCGCCTCAATCGAGGGCTATACTGTGCCAATCGAAAGATATAAAGTCTTCGATACACCCCGTGCAGCTATTCCTAATAATGCTGATTTCATAACAGTTCCAATTTCTGTGACCGTTGGAGGAAGATTCGAGTTGAAACCGGAGCAAATCCTATCGATGGAAGCGAAATACTCGAAAATCGAGAATGAACCAATCCTTTGGGAGCCTCTCTCTGAAGCTCCTATGTCTGAGCTGGAACAAACAGGGCACCAAAGTATTAATCTATCTTTATCTAGCAACTTTGGTTTGTTAAAAAATAAACTAACCATAAACCTTAACCGCGATACAGCGAACGATAGACCTATTCCGATCGAACCAGAAGAAGTATTCTCTGACACAGTTTTTATTAACATTCATGATATAACCCTCATTGCCGCAGGTTATCGAAGATATGGTCAACCATATATCGGCAAACCTCAAGAAACAAATATCGGTTTTGGCATAAAATATTCTTACAAGCTTGTGACATTCGGTTTTATGCTTCAGAATATCCTTGGCGAGCCTATTTTCGATGAACGCGCCCTCGAATTTTCAGAAGAAACCAAGCTCCTCTTCAGTCTATCTATACAGCTTTAATGGATCTACGCGCTAAAATAAAACGCCTTCCTTTAAAACCAGGGGTTTATCTTTTTAAAAACTCAAAGGGCGAAATTATTTATATCGGTAAGGCGATCAAGCTCAAAAACCGTGTTTCGAGTTACTTTAGGGGAAAGCATTCAAATCCAAAAACTGCTAGATTAGTCGCAAAAATCGAGGATCTGGAGTTTATCGTTGTGGATAACGAGGTCGAGGCTCTTGTTCTCGAAGCCAATCTTGTGCGAAAACATAGACCGCATTATAATGTTAATCTTAAAGATGACAAGCGCTTTCCATATATTCATGTGACAGAGGAACCCTATCCTCGAATTGAGATTGTCAGAAGAAAAAGCTCTAGCGGCTTATATTTTGGACCTTATACGGATGCACGAGGTATGCGCCAAACGGTGGGATTAATCCAGAAACATTTTCGCTTGAGATCTTGTAAAAACAATCTACCTAAACAAGCACCTATCAGGCCTTGCCTTAATTTCGATATTGGCCGATGCGATGCGCCTTGCCAAGAATATGTTTCTAATGATATATATAGTGAGCGAGTAGATGAAGTTATCCTTTTTTTGAAGGGGAAAAAGAGGGAACTTGTCAAACGCCTAAAAGAGCGCATGGTAAAGCTTGCCTCTGAGGAAAAATATGAAGAAGCTGCCGACATTAGAGACCAGATTAAGGCTATCGATTCTATCTGGAGAAAACAGAAGATCGATACGGATCTCGCGGACAGGGACTTACATGCAGTAGCTATCGGCCCTCGTAACGGTATAGCCGTTACAATGCAAGTTCGTCAAGGTCGAGTTATCTCGCGCGGAGAATTTTTGCTTTCAGTGAGTGAAGGAACAAAAAAAAGTGAAGCGATGTCTGGATACTTGAAGCAGTATTATCAAGATAATCCTGATCCACCAAAGGAAATACTAACTTCGGTTCAACCCGACGATTTCAATGATATAGCCAAATTCGTGTCACAATGCCGAGGTAATAAAGTTAAAATTTCAGTGCCTTCTCGAGGCCAAAAAAAGGACCTTATCAAACTTGTCGAACACAACGCGGAGTTACTTCTTGCCGATCTTCTAGCAAGTAAAAAGAAAATCCAATTGCCATTTGCGATAATTGACCTTCAAAAATACCTTCATTTGAATACACCACCACGCACAATCGAAGCGATAGACATCTCACACCTCAGCGGAACTTGCGCTGTGGCTTCTCTTGTGTCGTTCATCGATGGCAAAAAGAATTCCCGAGGCTATCGTCGGTTCCGCATTAAAACTGCCGAGGGTGGCGATGATTATGCCTCGATAGCCGAGGTAGTTAATCGAAGATACGCGCGGCTTATCGAAGAAGGCAAAGCTCTCCCCGACCTTTTATTAATCGATGGCGGGCGTGGCCAGCTAAATGCCGCTAAGAATTCTCTTAATGAACTCGAGATAGCCGATCAATTGGAGTTAGCGTCTATTGCCAAGCGCCTCGAAGAGGTTTTTCGATCTGAATACAAAAATCCAATAATGTTAGCAAAGGACTCCCCTGCTTTGAGGTTATTAGTAAAAATAAGAGACGAAGCTCACAGATTTGCAATCGAATATCAAAGGAAGAGGAGAACAAAAGCTTATCAAGCTCAGGAGCTTATTTCGATTGAAGGGATAGGCGAAATTCGACAAAAAAAACTCCTCAAAGAATTCGAATCGCTCGAACAGATTGCCTCTTCAAATCCCGAGGAAATATCGGAAAAAACAAGAATCCCATTAGACCTCGCCCATAAGGTCGTCGAGTTTTTGAGTTCTTATAAACTTATTTTAGTGTTAATAGCCCTCGGAATATCGATCTTAGGTGGTTGCACTCCTTCTCCGAGGTATATTGGTTCCACAAAACCTGTTTTAGCACCAAAGAAGATAGAACAGGCTAAAAAAGATGAGGATAAAAGGGTTAAGACCAAGAATGCAAAACATAAAGAGGAAACACAAAAGGCTATCCAGAAACAAAATACAACTCAGAACATCAAAACACCCTCTACTAGGTTTAATCCGGATGCCATGCTAGGAGCTGTGAATCTGTATTTGGGCACACCTTATAAATACGGAGGCAATGGCCTAGGCGGCGTGGATTGTTCAGGGTTTACCCATAATGTAATGGATGCAGCTGGTATCGAGATACCGCGCACAAGCTCTTCTCAATACAGACAAGGCAAACCAGTTGTAAAACCCAGCGCGGGCGACCTGGTCTTTTTCCGAATGCGCGGAAAAGGTGTCGATCATGTTGGTGTCTTCCTTGGAGGAAATAGGTTTGTGCACGCAAGTTCGTCATCTGGAGTAACAATAGATTCGCTCGATGAGGAATATTACAAGAAACGCTATCTCGGAGCACGGCGTTTTTATTAGTCAAATAATCTCGCAAATAACCCGATTAAAAAAGCCCAACAAACTGCCGGGCTTTTTTAATAGTTTAATTATGGCTAAGGCAAATAAACCTTGGCTTGAATGGTTAAAATAATCCTCTCATTAGTAAATGTCGTCGAGTTCGTGGGTGCATGGAATTGTAACCACATAGAACGCTCCTCTGAAGGCGGTATGTTCCATCCACTAGCACCGTAATAATCATCTGAAGCCCAGAATATCGATGACCTTATATAATCATACACTGGATTGAATATCGGTGGTGGCGTAACAACTTCATTATTGAAGACACCACGAAGAACAAACCTATTCAGCGCTGGGCCGATTCCAGCGGTCCAGGTTGCACCGGCATCCGAAACATAAAGCCCCCAGGTCGAGGCAATATCACCACAATTTTGAACTCTAATCATCTGAGAAGAATCAGTTGTAACTACCTCATTTAGATGGACTATTCCGAAATCGATTACTGTAGTGTCAACACATACGGCAAGAATAATATCAACAGGGTCGTAATAGGCCACAAGAGATCTCGAAGCGATAACCGGCCCATGTAAATGTCCATTGGCTCCACCATCGGAGAAATTATTGAAGTAGAAAACTGAATCATTATCGTCAGTAATATCCATGGGGCTGACTTGCACCCAGATGATAGTATCGTTGTCAACCCAACGAATCATACCACCACAATCGGTGCAAATCGAATCTCCTGCGATTATCCAACCATAATCCTCATATGGAGTCTTACGAATTATAAGTGTCCTTTCGACTTTATAATCAGCAAATAGCGTTTCAGGCTCGAGGATTCTAATTTGATGGACAATATCTCCGCTATCCGACCACTCTTCGAAGGTAAATCTATCATATCCTGAAGACGAATAATCAACTTCAGATACGGATACATAGATACTATCTCCCTCGTCAAACCAACGCTCAACGGAATATCCCGGCGGGGGCAAATAAGAGAACCCCATACGACCATAAACATTTTCAAGAGGCCTCTTTTCAAGCCTAATTAAAAATTGACGGTTATAATGAGCAATAAGAGTCATGCTCGAACCGATCGGCCCAACCGTGTGAGTGATCGCTCCCCCATCTGACCACCTGTCAAATGTATATCTTGTAGTAAGTGTGGTATCTAGATCGGAAACGGAAATTGTATGAGTCGAACCGAGAACCCACCAAAGCAGAAGTTCATCGGCGCCCCAGTAGCGATGACCGTCAATCTCGATATAACCTTCTGTGTGAAGCGGGTTCTTTTTCACAAAAATTCTCGCTCCTCTGGTATATACAGCTGTGATATCATAGGTTGAATCGACAAGGAAACTAACATGGAACGTATCCGGCAAAGTGGGTCCACCCTCCCAATGGTCGAATACATATATCATTCTGTCTATCTCTACAACAGAATCGGTGCTAAGATAAGCAGTTTCGCCTTGAATATACCAACCCTCACCAGATTGGACTGGAATCCCGGTGCCACATTCGCTGTAATCCAGATCGATATGGTAATTATTCACCCATTGCCAATCGATGGAAGAGTTTTCCGTAATATCGAACTCGAAGTGGGAGCTATCCCCTCCTGAAGGCACCGAATGTGAGCCACGCCATCCAGCACAAAGTCTCATTATTCCATCGCCATCGGAAATAGTATCTTCAATAAAGGCCGAGATATGGCGATCTATTGAATGATAAGTAACTCCTCTGTGCGGCCATGGCGAGCCATAATCACTCATAACTGTTAAAGTAACGACATCGGCCAATTCTTCCCAAAGCCAGGTAACACTGGAGACCATTCCAATATTAGAGCTGAATAATGTATCGTATCCAAATGTAGGCAAGCTTCCAGTGCCATTCCAACCTATACAAACATAACCTATATAGGGGCTGGATACACTAAAATCGATCAGTGTATCATCGGGAACCCAATGCAGGCCAGTATCAGGATCAGGATAGCCTCTCCCGCTATCGGAAATTACAGTTAAAGGCCAAAGAAGCTCCCCATTCCATATCCAAGTGAGCACGGAATTTTCCGTAATCGTGAAACTCACAGCATTAGAATCACCAGAAGCGGGGACGCTTCCGGTGCCATTCCATCCAGTGCATACCTGCCAACCAAAATCGAAAACAGAGTCCTCTACTGTGGCTCTAAGGAAGGTTCCCTCAGGCACGATATATGTGCCCGAAGGTATCGGATATCCATAAGGCGAAAATACAAACAGAGTGCAAATCTCTTCTATGGCATATTCCCAAATCCAATCTATCGAAGCTGGATCATCCAACTCAAACGAGAAGGCTGTGCCATATCCGCTGGGTGCACTACCGATTCCGGTCCAACCGATGCAATACCAATCGCCTATAGGACTTGTAATACTGGCATCTATTGTGGTTGAGCTATCATACCATGTAGTTCCAACCGGTGGGATAGGTGTATCGTGCGAACTTGTCACAGTGACCGACATCTCCTGTTTAAACAGCCAGTATAGCTCTGTTAAGCCAAAAATATCCCATGTAACATGATTAGTATGCCCTATTGCTGGAATTCCTGTTCCTGTTGCATTCCAGCCTGTGCATGTCATCCGTCTTCCGGAACCCAAATCTACATAGCCATCCACAATAGCGTTAATAGTTGTTCCGGTGAGATAATTAGTCGTATCCACCGGAGGATAAGGAGCACCCCAATCGCTATGAACAACAAGACGAGAAATATCGTCCGACCACAACCAATGAAGTGTGCTAGGAGTATCAATTATTGCAATAAAAGAATCTAGAATGCCATCGGGCACACTCCCCGTCCCTTCGTAACCGATACACCAAAAATCGATATCGGGGCTTGTTACATTGAATGAAACGGATTCTCCCACGTTAAACCAATGCTCACCTTCGCCGGGAACAGGGCTTCCATGGCTACCCTCGGAGGTTATCGTCACCTTAACCTGCTTTTGCCATATCCAATTTAAATCTGAGAAGCTATAGATATTAAAGGAGACAAAGCCGCTATCACCCAATGCTGGACAGTCGCCGGTTCCTGTCCACCCCTGAAGAACATAGCGAATATCTGTCGCGAATGGATAGAACACTGTGTCGGATATTGTTGAACATGTAGCAATCGAACCCATCCTATACCAATAAGTTCCTGGGGTCGGGCTTACAGAATCGGTAACAGATGTTATTGTCAATGAGGTAACGGCTGTTAACTCATCCCAATCCCACCTTAAATTAGACGGTTCGTCCATTACAAAATAGGCATAGGTCGAAGGGCTGTAATGCGGCACACTACCAGTCCCATGATACCCAAGACAATACCAAGTGCTATCTGGAGAGGTAACCCAAGCTATAATTGTAGTATCGCGAACGTACCAATATTCTCCGGCAGGTGGCGTTGGGCTGTCATGTGAACCCGGGTTCTCGATTGTCAGTTTATATTCGGTTCTCCAATTCCATGTTATAGTCGTGTTTTCGGTGATAGTAAAGTCTATCGAGCCACCTGTTCCGCTCGGGGGCGCACTACCTGTCGCAGTCCATCCCAGGCGAATAGCGCGGTGTCCGAGCGCGACTGTAACAGTTTCTCCGGGACAAGTTGCATTTATGAACGATCCCGGATCGTAGAATGTTGTATCTGCCGGTATTACACCGGGATATTCGCTTTCGACAATCAACATCAACTGCGAATCCCATTGCCACTCGACAGTTCCGGAATCATTTACTGTCCAAGTAACTATTGTATCTGTTCCCGACACGGGAAGCGAACCTGTTCCGATCCAACCTGTGCAGTAACTGTGGGTTATAATATCGGGACTTGTAACATGCGCTGTGGCCGTGCTATCCTCATAATACCAATAAGAACCGGGCGTAGGTGTAGCAGATCCGTGTCCACCATCATCGATGAATACCTTGAATTGCCTGAGCCAAACTGCAGTCTCAGTGATGGGTGAATTCATCGCGCAATAACCAGGATTATCCGTGCCGGTATAAGATATAGCACCGGCACCCACCCAATGGTCGAATACCCACCTCTCTCGAGGAGTTTCATCGGCCTCTGTCGAGCTGCTGAAACTCGGTGTCGAAGCGGCATAGAACCAACCGGAACCGGTAATATCACCATGACCGCCGTTCTCCACGGTTAAATAATATTGTATATCGAAATTAGCTGTATATGTTGAATCTGTGATCGGAGCGATAGTTCTTGTTCTCTCTGAAACTCCATCTGCCCAAGCATTAAATAAGTAACGAGTGCCAACTGCTCCATATTGTAGGCTATCTGTCGAAATAGTGTGCGAGCTTCCTGTTAACCATACGACAGTGTGAGGTGAAAGGTAAGTTATTCCGTCAACATCGACAGAATCGGCTGTGCCATCGGTTTGAATGATGATCGTTACTTCGGCAAGCTCATATGTGGCCACAGCTGTGTGCGGGGAATCCATCAGTATGGTTGTCGATGGGTTCGTTAGGTCACCGAAGGAACCTCCGCTCCAATCGACAAAATCATATCGGCGGCCGAGGCCATCGTGAATAGGATCATCTGTTGTTATCGCCGGGTTGCTACCAGCAGAATACCAACCTGCTCCAGTTTGAATAGGAACAGCCGGGCCACAATCAGCATAAGCTAGTTCAAGCCGATATTCTGTTCTCCATGTTGCTATAGCAGTCTTGTGGTTATCCATCGTAATTGGGCTAGAAGCACTCGAATTGGTTCCTGTGGCATCCCCAGACCATCCATCAAATATATATCTGGTATCTCCAGCAACAATAATAGAATCATTCACGCATCCCGTTGAAGTAGCACCATGATTATACCATCCTTCACTCATAGCACATGGGGAAGAATGTGCCCCCTCGTCTATATCGAACCACCATTGTTCCTGATAATTACCGGTAATTGTCGCCGCCGAACTCACGCTCCCCGACGGAGGTGCCGGACAGAACCACCTATGGTCGATGCCGCTCCCGCTCGAAGTCCAAGAGAAATTATAAGAGTGTGAAGTCCCTGTCTCAAAATAAACGGAATAATCGTGTCCATCCCAAATCTGATGTGGTGTTCCATCCACAACAACAGTTGCATAATTCGTTGAAGATAAATCTGTTCCCAAGGTTGTCGTATTAGCCCTGAAAGTGACAGCATAATCGCTTTTCCAGTTAGCACGCGCAGTCCTTGCGGCAGTCATTGTGACCATGCCAGAATGGCTCGATGAGCTTCCTGAAGCATCTAAATCCCAGAAATCGAAGGTATATCGGGTCGTGCCTACGGTCATCACCGAATCGTTAACACAACCATAGGTCGTAGTGCCATGGTCATACCAACCTTCGAGTCCCGTGCAAGGAGTGGAATGGCCGTTTTCGTCTATGTCGAACCACCATTGCTCTTTATAATATCCCCGTATCGTATCGCCGGAAGAAACGGTGCCGGAAGGAGGACTGGAGCTGAACCATCTATGGGTGCTTCCGGAGCCGGAGCTCGTGGGCGAATAGCTGTAAAGGTGCGAAGTTCCACCGGAAACCCAAACCGAATAGTTATGCCCGTCCCAGATACCGTGACCGCCGCCGTCGAGCGTAACCGTCGCGTAATTCGAGCTTGAAAGCGCGGAACCGAGAGTCGTATGCGCTTCGAATACAAGTAAATATTCGGAATTAAAATTCGCTGTATAGGTCGCGGTTCCGGTATATGGCGACACGATATTATGCGTCATTGCGCCGCCATCGGACCATGAAGTCCAACTATATCGGTTCATCCCGCTGGTCTGCGGCGATGTCGTTCCTATAGAATGCGATGATCCGGGTAACCAACAGAATTGCTGGGGAGAAGTATATGTAACTCCGTCCACGACGATTTGAAGTCCGGCGGGGTTTGTAGTAACGGTCGTTACCGGAATTGTCATAATGTTATACGATCCGGTGTATCCGCTATAACCGCTCGAATAACCGGTTCCGCCAGCACCTCCGCTTCTGTTGACAGATGGAGATAGCGTATGACTACCACTAAGGCATGAGCTGTAAATAACTTTGATTCTGCCGCCGCCACCACCAGCACCACCCTTTGCGTAATCGTGGCAGGAACCATACGCAGGACTCGGAATACCGGCAACACCACCAGAACCACCTATTGCTTGAAGATAGCCTGATAGATTCATTACTCCCGCTGCCATAAGCGAAATACCACCGCCCGAACCACCACCGCCACCGCCCGCTGCGCCGCCGGATGCGTCGAAAACCTCGTAGGCATCGAAACAGCAACCGTTATAGCCATCACAGCTACAATTAAAGTCATTACTTGTGGATTCACCTCCACCATTTCCACCGGCACTACCACTAGAACCGTTAGCATATATTCTTCCAGTTGAAGAAAGGGTTAAATTGCCTGAAGCAATAAGATTCACCTCTCCCCCACCGTCGCCACCACCGCTACCGTTGGTTCCGGAAGCATAACCTCCACCTCCACCGCCAGCGCCACCACCACCAGAGCCCCATGTTACATCATAACCTGAAGCACTTCCATATGTTGAACCGCGCGAACCACCGCTTCCATATGAGCCTCCAGAAGCACCAGAAAAGCTTGCACCGTAAGCACCATAACCACCATAGCCACCGGAGCCACCATAAGCGCCGCCGCCGCCGCCACCGGCACCGCCGCCGCCGCCGTTATGACCATCATCACCGCCTATACAAAGGAAACCACAGTCCTGTCGTTCACAACCACCAGTTCCACCGCTGTAGCCACCCGAACCTCCACCACTACCTGTTCCCGAAGAACCTCCTGTTCCACCATATCCACCATGACATGAACTCTCGCTACCGTAGGCATAACCGCCACCACTGCCACCACCACCACCATTTTCTCCCGAGCTTATAGCATCGATGGTTCCATAGATGTTAATTGTATTGGCTTCGACGGTTAAGAACTTACAAATGCCAGCAACGGTGAGCGTAACACCAGAATTGACAGTAAATGTGCCGACATTAGTATGAGTGCCGCCCGCAGTAGTATTCGATGAAATTGTCCAGTTAGCACCACCATGGTTTGTTGTGCCGCAACTAACCGCAGTATAGTTCACAACAAGATAAGGTCTATACGATGAATAATAGAAACCATACCAATAAGTGTAATAACTCGAAGAGCTATCCCAATCTCTAATACCGGTTCCAAACCAACCGTCCCCAAGACGAGATTGAAGAACCGAAATCCCAGAAGAATTCAGATAATAGCTTTTCCAACCGGTAGGTTCGGAGGATGACCAATTCTGAGTGAGCATAACTGTGCCGCTTGTGCAGGAAGTTCTATATGCGGTGCAATTAAAAGTCCTTTGGCTCATCGCGCGTAGCTCCCACCATGGGTAATTCCGCGCGTAACAGTAGGCATGCCAGTTGACCGAGTTAATGGTGTAACCATCAGGAATAGCCCCAATATTAAAGAACATCCAACCTAAATTTGTGTTAGCGCCGGTTGCCCAAACATGATCACCGCAATAACTCTCTCCGCAATAGCAATTAGTGCCTTCAGAGAAACCGGAAGATTCCGAGGTCGGTGGCGAAGTGAAAATATAACAAGTAATCGTCGGGTCTATGATCACCGGGTAAATTCTATCCGGCGATGCAAGCCAGTCTAGAGGAACCAAGGTTGTTAAGCTATAATGATTTCCGCTTTTAATTAACCTGAAATCACCAAAAATCTCTTCCCTGCCGATTGCTTCAGAAACGCCTTTGTAGTCTTCTATAGTATCGATTCTATCATTAGCTTCGCGTATATTAGGAAGCGGAATCTCATATATGGTTTTGCCTTCAGAATTAATAATAGTCAGCTTCTTTCCGGCCATAATCGATGGATCTCGATTAAGGAATATTTCGCAATCCTCGGGAATATGCAGGTCTTGATCGATAGCAAGGTATTTAGCGTTCTCAGGTAGAGATGCACATATCTCCGGTATTTCATCGAGAATTAGATCATGTTCGATCCCGATTTCACCGAGCCGAACGACCTCCCTGCCAAAACCGTCCGAGGCTGCAAATACGATTTCTCCGTCGTATAACCTTCCATGACGGTTCGGGGCATCGAGTTCCCTGAGCGATATATTCTCCGGGGTTTCGATCCGCATGTTTTTAAAATAGCTAAGCGAAATCGCGGCATCTTCTTTAACTATCGAATAGGAATCCGTGCTCTGCTTTGGAAATCGAGTCTGGAATACGTTTTCGCGAGAAACGATAACATCTCCGAGATCGCTGAATTCCGTGCCGATATCCTGCCAAGCACCAAATTCATCGGAATAATGAACAGGACCGGAGCTAATAACAGCCTGATAATCCTCATCGCTAATTCTGAAGGTTTTGGTGAAGGCATTTCTCTGCTCGATAACCTCGTCGTATGGGCTAAAATTGGCGAATATCCCCTCGGTTTGCCAATTTTTGCCGCTTGGGTCGGAAAGATTACCCAATACGAGTTTTTGCAAGGTTGTTGTTCCCGCATTCCCATTGACAACCAGAACCTGACTTTCCTTCTGAGCGGGCGAAACCTGACTCATTGGAACCATAATCGCTGTTCCATTCATGTCTGGAGTCTTGGATAATGAAGTTTTGCTATCACAACCACAATCCGCAACCTTTTCCGTTGTTTGCATGGAATTAGAATTTGCAGGTGATATTGGCTGTTCTCCAACCAGAACACTCAATGATGCAAGAAGAATTATTAAAACGGTATTCAAGAAACTTTTACAATAGTCCATAAGCCCCACCTAAATAATGGGTTAATATTTCATCGAGACTAAATTATTCATACCAATATAATACAGTGCAAATAGCAATTCAAGTTCTAAGTTTTAATTGCTTATAAAAAAGGCGCGTTAAACGCGCCTTTTTTAAGAATAAATAGTTAACTTACTATCTCATAAGAAGAACTGTGCCGCTGCAAACAACCTCGCCTTCATTTTCTATTATGAACAAATAAAGACCGGGCGAGGTTAGCTCGCCAGTATCGGTTCTTCCATCCCATATTGTGGCACCGTTTTCTGAAACCCAAATCGGTTGATTACGTAGGTCGAAAATACGAATAATCCCCTGCCTTAAAGCCATGTATGGATATGTAAACTGAATTACATCGTTAATACCGTCGCCGTTCGCGGTAAATGGATTTGGATAAAAATTGCATGTGGTCACAGAGGGGAAAAAACACCAACGGTAAGGTTCCATGTAGTTCTGATCTCCATAATCTGGCATAATGTCCGCTGCAGAAACTGTGATGCAGATACTGTCGTTGTTAGGCCAAATTATTTCCTCAGCTTCGGGACGGAATCGGAATAACTCACCTTCGGCATCATATGTGATTCCGGGTGTTCCCCATGTGAAGGTATCGACATCGTTAAGTATCATTTCGATAGTCGTAGGATCGACCTCTCGAAGGTTATCCCACAGCTGAATTGTTATATCGTGGTCAAGATCGAGAACAACACCATCAGGCGGAGGATCAGGGGAAGCTGTAAGCGGTGGTGTTAGGTCAATAAAAAACCTCCAATATACTGGTATTGCAGCATCACCAGCCATATCGAGAGCCTGTTTAAGGCTGCAAGCTACCCATGTCCCATCGTCGAAATATTCCCCAATAGGCGGAACAAAGGTCATAGTATCATCCGCGAATGTAAGATTCCCGTCTCCAACTACATGATCTACGCCATTAACACTGAAGATAATGCTCGTTTCATCTACACCTTGAACCGAATCTATTATTGTCATGACAATGGTCTGATCCTCATTAGTCGAAATCTCTCCGGGCTGCGGATAAATAATTTGAGGAATAGGACCTCGGATGATGTGAATCGGATAATCATCTGACCAGCAGCATGCACGGTCGTTTTCAAAACCACCATCGAGGTCATTGTCGCAGGCGAAAACCCTAAAAATAAAATCATTGGATTCGAAAAGGCCATCTATAGGAATATCGATTTTGAATGTATCCCCCACCGAAACCGACATCGAAACCGAACCTGAAATATCATCATCCAGTTCGCCATCAATATCCCAAACAAGCAAAACACCCTGTGAATCTGAAGGATCAACTGGGTCGTAAACACCCGATAAGTCATCGACGATTAGCATGTAAATATTAAAATCTTCGCCCTCGACAACCGCTTCGGGACCAATAAACTCGAATTCTGGACAAAGCGTATCATCGTCAACCACAGCAAAACACCATTCAACAGGGCTTAGAGCATTCGTGCCAAAATCGATATCCGTGTAATCTGGAACGTCCATACCGCGAATAACAGCAACACAGATAGTGTCAAAGAAGCTATTGATTATCGGTGGTTCAGTAAGAGTGGGATCGAGATAATAATCAATTCCATCCCAGGTCACACCGGGAGAGTGAATATCGAACATCCAAATATCCGGCGGGAACTCGCTTCTTCCGGCGATATTGGAATAAGTGAACAGAACAGATTCTTCATTTAATCCAGAGAAGCTATCTTTAATTCGGAATCCCACCGGTTCGTATGGATCTTCAGTATGTGAATCCGGTGCAGGAAGAAGATTCTCTACGAACGGCGCTTCCATATCCGCGCCCCAAACCCATCTCAAAGGCCCTACCCATGGGAGATTACCCTGACTATCCATAATACGTGCAAGAACAACATCGACCATCTGGTTATTGCTCCACGCCACCAATGGACTAAAGGCTAAAATCGGCGCATTATAGGTCAATTCGGGAGAAGAAATGGAGTACATAGTCCCCTCGACAACAAGCTGAATTGAGGCTTCATCAACCGAATCCTCCATTTCTATTTCCGACAGGTTAAAAATTATCTTTTGGAAAGGCACATTCGATATCGGGAAAGTATGCCCGGATATCGTATCGGGGTGCGGTTCTATTATTGCCGCTGACGGACTACAAGGAGCAAAATAATCGAATTCATCATCGTCTTCGAGATCGAATTCGTCCATCGAGGCCTCGATTTCGATATGACGCATATCGCAAGATGCCACTGGGTGGCTCGTGCTCCAGCGCACATAATAACCACCGCTGATGTTCTCGACAATTTGAGTTAGAATTGTGTCGAAATCCGTGCTTGCTTCATAGAATGCCCCCCCGGATTCAGCTGTGATGCTTCCGGGACCATAATATACACCAGAATAGGGTCGCGAGGCATCGGTATAGGATGTATCGAGAATAACAAAAGATATGGCATCGTATGACATAATCGCACTGTAAAGATCCGCGTAAACTTCATCCGAATATGTAGTCCCGTCGCTGAGATAGTGATAGGGTGCGTCGGAAACCATACAGATAACTATCCTGGCTCCCGGACGAAAATGCATCATCTCCAGAGCATCGATGATTGCATCGAAAGCCACCTCGGGACCATCGCCGCCACCACCAGAGGCAAGTGCCGCCATCCAAGATTGAAACTCAGATGCACTTCCAGTAAGATCATATCCATATGGAAATGCCACATGATCGGCGAAAGTAACTAATCCTAAACGATAGTCTATACCAGAAACAGACAACGATTCAGCAAAATCGATACATCTATCAGCTACCTCGTCGATAAGCCCCCACATGGAACCAGTAGTATCGATAACCCATATAATATCGGCAGCACCACCACTACCAAGACTATTAACTATAAGCGGATATTGCTCATCTCCGTTCATCCAAACCTTGAAATTATTCTCGTGGAGACCCTCGATCATTCGGTCGTCTTCGTCTTCGACAGAGCAATAAGCGCTAATAAATGGGAAATTCGCCGGATTGACCGACTCAATCGCGATAGAAAGATCAGCCGGGGGTGGGATTTCTATGCTGAATACCCAGCAGAACTCGCTCCAATTCGGACCGCATTCGCCACCTACAATATCTGCTCCACCAACACAAATATCAACAGATTCATGAAGGTCAAAGGTGATGCCTGCATAGCTGGCATACCAAAAGAGTGTATCATTCCTGAATCTAACAGGAGCATCACCCCAAGAAAAGGTATCCCCATCGACAATATAATACAGAGTCGTAGTATCGTAATCGGTGAGAGCATCCTCAACACGAACATAAACTGTCGGTGAAAAATCTCTGGTTGTTCCATCCGGTGAAGGAAGAAAATCTGAATACTCAGGGCCGGTGGTATCCATCAGTATAGTGCAATCAAACGGTGGTTCTAGAATATGGTTACCCACGGTATCTGCAAGATCTGTGAGTGCTATTCTTGTAACTCCCTCAGGAAAACCTCCTGTAGGTGTCCAAAAAATAAGAGAATCTCCTTCGAGAGTGAGTTCGGTAGAAGAAATCGTATATGTAGTCGAACCGACGATAAGCTCGATGCTCGATGGATCAATGCCACTGATATCATCCACCTCGATAACGATTGGTCGATCATTACAAGCTGTCGTTTCTCGACAGGCAGGCCAAATGAGCGATGCTATCGGTGGGTCGCTTTCGGAAACCACAAAAAGGCCATCGATAAGTGTATCGGAATAACCACCGGGATTTGTAACGATAACATCGTGATAACCCAAAGGAGTAACACCTGTTATGTTAACAGAAGCGCGCGCATAGACTGCGCTGAGGCGAAGCGTCCCGGTTACAATAATACCGCTGCCAAAATCGCTGGTGATTCCAGTGGCGAAACTCGAACCATAAAGATTAATATCGATAGTCGAACCTACACCAACGGTATCTGGGTCTATCGATGTAATCATCGGCGTTTGCGCATACAGCAAACCCGCTAAAATAAATGGTATAATGGTCAAAATCTTTAACTTAGCCATCATTAATTCCCTCCAAAAAGAGAATAGAATTATAAGAATGGAGTTTTACCTCCACTACACTACCCAACCTAATCAATATATTTTTGATTTCTAACTTGTCAACGGGATTTGAGAATTATTGTTTATGGGTATAATAACCCATAAACAAAATAGTATGGTTAATATTACCACAATAAAACACTATTCGCTCATAAGTTGTTTACTACCAATGTATTCTACTTGGCATTCAAGATGCGTGTATTACAATCAAATAAATATAATTAAATTTATTGGAGTTGAGAAAATATGTTCAAGAAATTTACCTTCGCGATAATTATTTTTCTTGAAGTTTGTTTTGCTCAAGTTTCTGATGTTACTTCGGAACCCTTAAACACAGTTTCATCATTGGAGCCGATTCCAACGGAAATTGCCGCTAGTGCTATCTCCGATTCTATTGCCGATTCACTCGAACTACGTGAGCGTCCGTCCGAGCCGATGGCAGTCGGCCTCGAGATCGGGGTAGCCGGCGAGGATGTCAACTTCGTTGCCGACCATGTCGGCATCGGGACGGCAACACCGGGAAGCTATAAACTGAACATCCAGGGTAATAACGGTTTGAAAATTGGCAATTCGTCATACGAAGCTAATCTGGTTTTCGGGAACAGCGGTTCTTGGGACAGCGGAATTCGGGTTTATGACAATGGCGACGCCGAAATGAGGATTTGGCATAAAAATGCCAACGGACAAATCATCCTGGCTACGGGATATGATGGTAATCAGTCATCTACTTATCCCACCGATGGCATATTCATCGACCATAATAAAGTCGGAATTGGCTATGCTTCTCCAGCCGCATCGACCGGAAAACTTATTGTTAATGGCAACGTCGGAATCGGGCGCACGGACCCGAGCTACCTGCTCGATGTCAATGGCACAAGCAGGTTCTCGAACAACATGATTTTACCGGGAGTCGGAACCAACGAAATCCAATACGGCACCGGCGACCAGGCGAACTACTCGACGTATAACTTCGCCATTCGAGGCTGGTGGGGCGTCGCCCTCAAAGATTACAGCAACACCGTGCGCGGCGTTTATGATTTCCGCTCGGGTAACCTCACAACCGATGGAGTTCTGAGCTTCAACGGAACGGGGAATAACTACATTGCTGGCAATGTCGGTATCGGGGTCACCAGCCCGACTGAAAAACTCAGCGTCAACGGCGCTCTCGTTACGCAAAACGGCATGGTCAAACGCGATTTTGCTACATTCAACTCGACGGTGAGTTCGGGTAATCCCATTCATATTAAAACAAACATCACATGGTCGAACATCATGTATCGTATATTGGTCGAGGGCTATAACTACGGGGCGGCCCAACCGATCAACTCCGAAATCGTCGGATATACATATGCCCCTTCTCCCGCCGCGCCAATAAGTGCGAGCGCCGTCAATCACGCCTCCGGGGCGAGCATCTCGCAATACAAAAGCGACGACGGTTATCTGGTGGTCAAATTATCCTCGTCCAATTTTTACTACGTCGGCTTCTCGGTTTCGGCATGGCTTACAAACCCTACGGGCACGGCATTCGACATTAAAGCACTGTTAATTGTTCAACAGGCGGGCGACCTCGTCGCACACGGTTCGCAAACATTCAGCTATATCGGCGGTTCGCAAACATTCACGGTGCCATCGGGTGTCACGAGTGTTTCTATCGAATGCTGGGGTGCACAAGGTAGATCTGCTTCCGGAGGAACAGCAGGTTCTGGTGGATACGCGTCTGGAAACTTAACAGTAACTGCTGGGCAGACATTGTATATTTATGTCGGAGGACAGGGTGGAGCCTCAGGTGTTGGCGGTTGGAATGGTGGAGGTTCCGGTAGCAGTGCCAGAGGCAGTGGCGGTGGAGGCACTGATGTTCGATATGGAGGCACTGCGTTAACAAATCGTAAAATCGTAGCCGGTGGGGGCGGCGGGAACTATAGCACTTATTCACCTGGAGGTTATGGCGGAGGGACTTCAGGTGGCAATGGTGGTGGTGGTGCTAACGGATTTGGTGGAACCCAGACAGCCGGTGGAGCAGGTCATGGCGGAAATAATGGGACCTTAGGACAAGGTGGTAGTACTGGCACTTATACTATTTCCGGCGGTGGTGGTGGTTACTGGGGCGGTGGTGCAGGTCTTGCAGGCGGCGGAGGTTCCGGGTATATTGGTGGGGTTACTGGAGGTTCGATGTCCAACGGTATCCGCATCGGCAATGGCCAGGTTACTATCACCTGGTAGATAGGTTTAATAAGGCAGTGCATTATTCGGGACAAAATAGCGGTGGTTTTACACCCGCATACGAATTTGAAAACGATAACCGAATCGTCATTGCGAGGAGCGAAGCGACGTGGCAATTCCACATTTTAGTCTGTCATTCCCCATTAGCAAAGTCGCGGTCGGGATGGCCATCGACCATGCAGGGGATTCGGCTGTTTGCCCGACGGATTTCGCTGTGAATATCATCGATAAAAGCCCCATTAAAGCAAAAATAATAGCCATATAGAAAAGCCGGTGGCAGGTCGAGCACCTCGAAAGGCAATGCTATCGAAGCTATCGATAGGATAAAGATAATTATTATCGCATACAGGAGTCTATTCTTTGTTTCAGCGATACTTCTTTTATTTTCTTTCCTTGAGTTTACAATTAAGGAACAGGTATCCTGTGATCGAGGCCCACATAGGTTCTAAATAGCTGTCCAGATGAAAGACTAAACTCCCAGGTGCCATCGAATGCTCGCGCTACGCCAAGTCTGGCTATTTGTCCAGTAGTGCTGCTTATAGAACCAAGCCTCAACTCGAATCCTACGTCACCATAAAGTGGTTTAGGTGAATTCGTGAAGCTAAAATCTCCATCGCTGAAATCCCACGCTGTAGCAGCATCGATGAAAAGCGCGCCGCCGAGTCTAACCGAGAAGAACTCGAATGGCGTAAAAATCCTCCACTCGAGATTCCCATAGGTCATCCTTTCTCCAACCTGCGCGTATGAGCGATAGGACCTCAACACTGACTGTCCACCCACTCGATACTTAGCTTCTGGACACCCGTTGTAAATCGAGGAATACCCGAGCCTTCCACATAGCCTACCCGAAAGCATCATTTTTGAGGAAAAGCGCAATGACGCGGCAATCCTCTCGGTTTCATCGACTGTTTTGCAATATGCATTCAGCGCATAAATATTCTCCCCGATAAAACCAGTAAAAACAGCGCTAACATAAACATAATTTGCATCGAAATGCGAATCTAAACCGCCCTCGGCGTTGAGAAGAAAACCTATCGGAATATCCTCGGTTCGACCGAAAGCATCGACATCACGGTCGATAACATAGTCTCTATTTAAGTAACTTAAGCCGATAGAAACTACTTCATATTCCTTATCGATATATTCTGCAGTCGGATAAACTGCTGTATCGCAAACCTCCCTTTTCACAACCGCATTCTTAATTCCAAATCCGAGGCCTAGGTTCTGATGGAAAAGGTATTTCGCGCCAATATACTGCGCTTGGTCATCGATCTTAAATGATGGCCCTTCGATATTTCCATCGAGCCAGGTTGAATAAACACCGCTAGTTGTGAACATCCCGGCCTTGTATATAAGCCTATCAGCATCCCTCAGGCGCGATTTGGAGAGATAAAAGCTTGTCGTTCTCGAGCCGATATCTTCGGTCTCGTCTGAATGGAATATACCAAAACTCGCACCACCGGGTAACATTCTTGGTAAATCGAGACCCATAAGCCAGCTATCGTAATCCTCATCGTGATCATAGCGTGTGCGAAAATGAAGCCCCCATCCCAGTAAATTAACCTCCTCCAATTCAAAACTCCATTCCAGCACACGCCCCTCGTAAGAAAACGATGGCGCGATCTTCGTAGTCCATAGGTCTGTGGCAGTGACTACCGCAACATAGCCACTATCGCGCCGCTCGACAACAATTTCCGCTTCGCCGATAAAATCGGTTTTGCGTAACCTTCGCTCTGACTCAGCAATTAGCTCAGTAGTGAGTTTATCCCCTTCCGAAAAGGCCAAAAACCGCGCTATAGCAATGGGTTTCGAATCTACATGCAATTCATTGAGAATAGCATAAACCCAACGGTAGTCATAAGGCCCCCAATAATCGCCGTCCTCTTCGAACGGCGAAAGAACCTTGTACTCGATATAATCTACACGCTGTGCAAGGGAGCTTAAGGCCAAAATTAGGGCAAATATTCCTGCTGCTTTACTCAAGCGGTGGAAAATCTTCAAGAGAAAAATTGCTATCTTCGTCGAGACCGAGTTTTTTAAGTTCGCCCTGTATCGACGACAGCTTTGCTAGACACCATCGACCGAGAAATTGTGCCTCACTATATTTACTCAGTGACTCTTCGAGGCCAATCTGTCCACTCTCGAGCGTGCGAAGCACATCTTCGAGTTTCGCTATTGCATTTTCAAAGCTTTCCGGTTCGGGATATTTCTCTTTTACTTTTTTATCTTTCATTTTTCTCTTAGTTTTTTCGTTCTTTTTTTCCTCTGGAGTTTTACCGAACAAATCTGTCATAATCCACTCCTGAAATCTAAAATAACATTTCAGGTTAAGTTTAAAAAATATTTCACACAAAAGCAAGGGAAATAGAGCAAATACGAGCTTCGCCCTACCGGCGGTCATTTAAGACGGTCATTTCATATAAATAATGGGTTTCATTCCTTCACGCTCATTGGCCGTCGCCCGCACGAGATAGACGCCGGAGCCGATATTTTTGTCGGGTTGCCAGGTGAATTCGTGGGCTGTAGGGGCGGCATATATGCGTCCCCTACGGGATTGTCGGCGGAAATTTCATCAACCATCCGCCCGTTTATATCGAATATTTCAATAACAGGCACGGAGGCCTGTCCCACCGGACAAAAATCGTTTGCCAGTAGGTCAGGCGTCCCTGCCTGACCATTTTGAACAGACAAGAATGTCTGTTCTACCGTAATCCGCACCGCAGAATTGAAGGGGGTGGGCAAAATTTGGGGTTCGCACATCTATCCACTGTAAAGCCCGTCGATGAGCGAGAGAAGCTGAATATAAAGCTTGTGATATGTCAGCGCGTTTCTCATGAGAGTCAGGCGCGCGTTGGCTTCGCTGTCCTGGCTTCGGATGACATTGGTGAAATCGTTGCGCCCGACCTCGTATTGCTTAACTTCCTCGATTGTTTGCCGTTCGGCGAGTTCTATCTGCTCGCGGTTTATCGCCATAATGCCTTGCATATCGCGAACCTGCGCGTAGAGTGCGCGGATGCCCGACAGGTATTTGATCTCCGCCTCCGCAATTTGCAGGCGAATCTGCCCGACCTGAAGCTCGATAGATCGCAGATCCGCTTTGGACGCGGTCTTGTCGAGGGGGAATTCGTAAATCAGGTTTAGCGAAACGTCCGGTTTGTCCATCGCGATAGCATCGAGAAAATCCTCGTCGTAGTCCTTAACGCCGACCCGCGCCTGAAGCGAGAGATCGGATTTCATCGATTCTTCGGATATTTTGCGTTTGAAATCGAGAAGCTCGATGGTCTTTTTAATTTTCGACAGAACGCGCGAACGATCCACAAATTCGGTGGCGATCTCCTCGATATCGCGTAGCTCGTGGGCCTCGAAAATATCGAAGCGCGGGGATTTCCCGCCTATTTGGCCGTCTCCGGTTATCTCGACCAGCCGGTCTATCAACGAGGTAAAGCTCATTTCGTTGCTTTCTATCGCCATCTCGACATTTTTCAGCGAGTTCTCGGCGCGGATAACATCGACCTCGTCCACGATATTTCGCGCGCGCTTTTTCTTTGTCTGTTCGAGCGATTGCCGGGCAAGGTCGCGTCGGTGTTCGAGGATTTTCTTCTCCTCCAAAAAATAAACCCAATCGAGGAAATAGGGAGTATTCATCGCGAGAAAATTCTCCTCGACCTCCAAAATGGAAAGGCTCTCCTGCGCGGCCTCGACAGATTTCATGTCGTAGGGCAGCGTATAGAGAAGCCCCTGCCAGTTTTTCATCAGCGGCTGAATATAGCTCACGTAGATCGAGTTCTCGAATGCGTTGTTCGGGCTGGCGGCGTAGATCGGGTTGTCATTATATGAGAGCCACTTGTTCCCGAGGGAAATTTCGGCGGACATAATCCCGCCGGTGCTCCAGAATGTCCTCGAAACGCCTCCGCCAAGCGCCGCCGAGGTAGTCCGGTCGATTCCCATGCCCGTCGATGCGGTTTGCGCGATACTCGAAACGCCTGCGGAGGAATTAATATTCCAATCCTCGGAGCCGGTAAGTCCCTCGCGTTCCGCCTCGATAATGCGCGGACCATATTCGGTTCGCTCGAATATCGGATGGGTCTCGATAAGATTGTTGAGGAACCGGTCGAAGGTGACGGACTCTTGCGCGAGCAGAGCCGTGGTTATCAAGAACGCAATTACCGCAACTATTTTCGTTATTTTAAAATTCATGATTAACCTCTCTTTTTCGAGGAGAAAAGTCCCCTAATATCGTTGTGAATCATATACATCGAAGGCGTTAATAAGAGCGTTAGTGTGGTCGCGAAAATCAAACCGTAAGCCATCGCCATCGCCACCGGCGCGATCATCTCCGACTCGCCCAAGAAACCATAGACGGTTGGGAAAAGCCCCGCGACGGTTGTTATTGTCGTCAGAAGAACGGGGCGCAATCTTTCCTTTGCGCCATCGACGATAGAGGTTATGACTACTTTTTTATCGGTGCTTTGTTTTTTGCGGAAAATGCCATTGATAAAATCGACCATGATGACGCTATCGTTCACCACGACGCCCGAAAGGCCGATTATCCCGATAATTCCCATGAACGACAGCGGCATTCCGTGCAACGTGAAAGCAACCAACGCGCCGATTATGCCGAATGGGATCACCAATATGATCTGGATCGGTTGCGTGACCGATTTGAAGAGCAGGATCAGCACGGTGAAGATAAGGATTATCGCCAGCAAATAGGCGAATACGACATCGCCGAGGGTTTCCTTTGTGCTTTTCGCCTCGCCTTCGATTTCGACCCGTATGCCCGGATGTTTTTCGGCGATAGATTTGTAATACTCGAGGACTTTCATGTTCGCCTGCGCGGATGTGATAATCTTGTTATCGACTTTCGCGCTGAGTGAAATCGAGCGGTTGCCGTCGTAATGATTGACATTGCCTTTTCCTATACCCTCTTCGAGATAGGCAACGTCGCTCAGGCGGATCAGGCGGCCTCGATTGTTGGGGATCATAAGCGAGAGAATGTATGCCTCGTCTTTCTGGAAAGAATCATCGACCTTCACCCGGAAATCGAGCAGTTCGTCGCTGGTTTCTATCGATGTCGCGATCATGCCGTCGTAGGCGATTCGCACGGTCTGTGCGACATCCTGCGCGGTAAGGCCCAATTCTGCGAGGCGCTCGTATCGGAGGACGACTTCAAGCTCCTTTTTCCCGTCGATAATATCGCTTCGCACGTTTTTCACTCCATCGATGGAGCGGAGGAATTTTGCGAGGTCGATCATCAACAGCTTCGATTTCTCTAAATCGTTGCCGATAATTTTAACATCGACCGGCTCCCCCATCGGCGGCCCATGGCGTTTCTCCGCCAAAAGCAGTTTTTCGAAATGGGGATATTTATCTTTATTTATCACTTTCCGAAGCTGTTTAATTATCTGGCCGGCGGATATATCGCGGTCGTTTATGGGCGTTAGATTGATCGTAATCGTGGACCAATGCTCGTATTCGCCCTTGCTGCCGAGGAATCCGCCCTCGTGCTTGCCGATAGTCGCTTTTGTAGAGACCAGCGCGTCATCGGGAACATTTTTTAGAACCGCTCGTTCGATTTCCGTGGTCAGTTCGGTCATGCGTTCGAGGCTCGTTCCTTCCGCGGCTTCCAGGTCGACATGTATTACATCCGAAGCTGTCGAAGGCATCAGAACAAAATTGCTTATGGTCTCTTTTGAAAAACTAAGCGAGAAAATAAATAGGCCGACAAACAGCAACGCCACTATATATCTGAACCTGAGCGCAAGTTTGAGAAATTTACCATAACCATTCTTAATCGAATCGAACCAGTTAGCCTTTTTTATCTTGCGAATTTTACCGTGGCTAAGGTGGTTTGGCAGCATAAAAGTCGCCTCGAAAAGAGATACGAGGAGCATCGCCGTTACGACAATCGGGAAGACCCGTATGAACTCGCCCATGATCCCGCCGATAGTGAGCATCGGTAGAAAAGCGACGATCGTCGTTACTATCGACACGATTACCGGCGATATAACGGATGCCACTCCCTCTCTCGCCGCCTGCAAAGCGGAAAGCCCCTCTCGCTTCTTCTCGAAAATTCGCTCGGCGATAACTATTCCGTCATCGACGAGCATACCAATAACCGCGATAATCGCAATTAACGTGATACGGTTGAGAGACATATCGGTGAGCATCATAAATGTAAATACCATCGCGAGGCTTATCGGAAGACCCATCGCCGTCCAGAACGCCGTTTTGCGGTCGAGGAAAATAAGAAGCACGATAATTATGAGTATAAAACCAAGAATCGCATTGGATTGCACAACACCCAGAAGAGATTTTATCCCGATAGACCTATCCCGGACAATATCGAAATCGAACCGCGAGTTCGAAAGGATGTTTCGGCCTTCCATATATTCTCTGACATTATCGACGGTCTCGACAATGTCGGCGTTTTCCTTTTTTACTATCTCGAGCAAAACCCCGGTCTTGCCGTTGACAGTTACTTTCGTGGAGGTTTCTTTGAATGTGTCGAACACATCGGCCAGGTTTTCGACCCTCACCCGTTTGCCGGTGAAATTCGAGCGGATTATCACGTCTCGAACGTCGAGCGGATTCTCGAACTGGCTTATCGTGACGATAGTCTTCTCATCGGACAACGACTGCAAAGTCCCGCCTGTGGATCGAATATTGCGGGTTTTGATGCTGTTCACGATTTGAATAAGCGAGACATCGAGCGCCCCGGCCTTTTCGGGATTCACCTCGACATGGATCTCGCGCTCTCTCCAACCGAATTTCCGCACTTCGGAAACGCCATCGACGCGGAGGAGTTCATCGGCGAGGTCTCTGGAATAGTCGTAAAGTTCGGCCTCGGTAACGCCCATGCCGTCTTTTGGGTAAATGACAAAGGAGATGACGTCTTTGAGCTTCGGGTTAAAATCGAGAATGTGTATATTCTCGACCTCGGGCGGAAGTTCAGGGATACTGCTTAGCGAAATGTTTCGATAAATCTCATCTTTGACAGCTCGAATATCCGCGACATCGGAATCGAGTTCGAGCGAGATAATCGCTTTGCCCTCGAGCGAAAGCGACGTGTAATGATCGATCCCGCTTATCGTGGCGAGCTTTCGTTCTATCGGCTCGACCGCATTTATCTCGACGTCAGATGGGCTACTACCGGGGTAAATCGCCGAAATGGTCATAATGTTTATCTCGACCTCGGGGGTTTCTTCTTGCCTGAGATTCATCAGGCTGTAAGCCCCGATAATCAGAACAAAGATCATGAGCATATTAACGACGAGCTTATTCTCGAGGAAGTAATTGAATATCGATTTCATCATTTTCCTTTCGCGATACCATTCAGGAACGCCGAAACAATCATATCCGCATCGAGCTTAATATCGGAATCACAAAACATCTTCGACCTAAAAACAGAATCCGACATGCACGAAAACAGCATAACAGCGGTTTTTATAGGTATATCTTTCCTAATTTCTGTTTGGGATTTTTCGAATAACTCGGTCATATAAGAAATGTCGGCTTTCATGAATGCAAACATCTTTTCCCTGATATTTGGCGGCATTCGATGCCCTTTTTTCATCGCGCCGGATAAAATGATCGGAAAAAAATTCTGTTTATTAGATACGACGGCTATTCTTCCCTGAGTTAATTTTTTCAAGCTCTCTTTAAAATCGAGGTCGAGTTCTAATGTCGCGGCATAACTGGATTTCATTTTTTCAGTTGCGATATCTAAAATTTCCAAAACCAGCGCCTCTTTACTTTCGAAATAGTAATAGAAAGTGCCCTTAGAACATCCGGCTCTATCGACAATATCGTCAACATTCGCGGCGTGGACGCCGTTCTGGCTGAAGATTTCGATAGCCGCTTCAATCAGGATTTTCTTACTTTGCTTTGCCTTTTCGTTTTTCCAACCCACAATATCTCCTATCAAAATTGACCTATACTGACCGGTTAGTTTTTATACCGACCGGTTGGTATGATACAAATCTATCTGCGAAAGTCAAAATTTATTTCTTTATTAAAAAAATTAATTGGGGAAATTCTGAATAACTTCGCCGAGTCGGCCTAATGGAGCCTATTTGTTCAACCGACTTCGTCGGATTCGGCGCTACTTCAGATACACGATTCTCTTAGTCAGCGCCTGTCCATCCGGTCGCTGAGCGGAGTCGAAGCGTGCGCGGACGAGATAGATGCCCG
>JAGLDC010000032.1 GCA_023145965.1 bacterium
TGGCGCATGGACATATTCGACAGGGAGATGATGAAGTTATATATGAACGGATACAGCACCACCGCGACCACGATTAGCGCGGCGGGCAGGAGCATCATATATGCGAATCGGCGGTCGGTGTTTTTATTCATGATGTTCAGGCTCTTTTATCATGGCTTTTAATTCATCTATAGTGTAAGGTGGATTTTTACAATGTAACATTGCGTGACAATTCGGGCAAACAGGTATTAAGTCTTCAGAAGGATTCACTTTGTACTCTTTTTTTACACTGGCTAAAGATACCACATGATGAACTTGAATATAATCGCGTCCTATCTGTCCATAAAAATCTTCAAAGCTGAAACCACAAACCATGCATTTGCTTCCATGTATTCTCAAGCATTCTTCCCTCGCTTTTAAGCTTCTTTCATAGCGATTGACAGAGACTTCTATAGTTGCACCTTCGTAATAGCAATGAGGATGTTGTACTTCGTCGGGATCTATAAGTATATTACCTTTTCCTAATAATTGCTCCCACTCAGCTTGTATGAAATCCGTTTCTTCCGCCGATAATACTGTCCCGGATTGGAGTTTGTGTCTGTTTAAAAAACCAGGTAAAACATGTTCAATCGATTCTATATCAAGTATATTTTCGATACTCGGGTTAAGTAAAATTTCAAATTCGACGTCAACATAGTTAGCTATTTTTGAACTATCGCGCCAATGCTCGTCTTGATATACATCGGAAATAATTTTTCCCGAGGCGAAGATGCCTTTTGGTTCAGCCCCAAGACGCAACATGAAAAATCGGCTTTCGGGGTCTACGTTTTTTCTATTTCCAAAACTCCATCTACCTTGTCCGTAGCCTTTAGTTTGTATCTCTTCAATAGATTTATCAATACTATCCCAATCCCAATTTTCAGGATTCCATGATAATAGATAAGCGCTCATAATGACTCCCTAAATGGGACTTCCGCCCAGTATCCGCCTTCGGGTTCTGTGTAGACGATGATTTTAAAATTCATACTACCTCCAGGCTTTCACATCTATATGTAAAGATAACATATTGCTCGGCAAAAATCAAGTTGAACAATATGCGAAACGGCGGTCGGATTGTTTATTCATAGTTGTTTTTCTTTTAATTAAAATTCCACATTAAACTTAATATATTTTCCTGCGTAATTCAAGCGCGAAGTTTATGCTATATTTGAGAATATCTAATGAAGAAGGTTTTCAAAAGTTAAAGGCACATATCCGCTTATACCGAAGCTATATTCCGGATACCATTCGTCGTTGATTGGATTGTCCCCCTCAACCTATCACCAATAGTTTTTTTGTCGCCCGTTCGCCGTCCATGGTTACGGTGACCAAATATACGCCGTTTGGGCATTCGGAGAGGTCGAAATCGTAGGAACTTCTGCCGGGTGTTATCTCGCTATGGGCTATTCTTTGGCCGAGGACATTGAATAACTCTATCTGCCCTACAACGCTTCGTGGTATCATTACATGTTAGAATTCCCATGTCGGGTTGGGCGATAAGAAGAACTGCTCTTGAGTTGGCGGAGTTTTTATTTCAGGTATAAAAGCATGATTCGGGTCGTATTCGTAGAATTCTAGAATTACAAAACTTGACGCTTGCACTAAATATATAAATTCCCCATTTACTTCTTGAAACTTTGGCGTTCCAGTAATATACCCTACCAGCGAGTCATCCGTCGGGTAGCCGGTGATGTCGTGAATCCACATACCGGAGTATAGGTAGCCGTTCTGGTAGTCGATAACATATTTGTCATACATCCACGAATGCACGCCCACCTCGCCCAAATGCACCGGAGCCGTCGGGTCGGAGATGCTGTAAACATCGGCAAGCGGGCCTTCATAGTAATTGGCCACGACAAACATCAGCGTGTCGACGATTACGGCGGGTGAAGAACAACTCCGGTCTTCTGAATAGCCATTGTAGAAACTGTAAGTAGTATCATATGTTGGATTATAATAATCAGCGATATTGATCAGCGATAGATGTGTGGATACCCCGTAAGGCGGTTCAGAAGAAGATATGTCCCTACACCTTATGGCATATAATAAAGTATCGTTTATGAAAGCGTAATGATAAGGCAAAGGGTAACCGTAAATAGTCGGATCGATATTTGTTGCGAATGTGTCTATATTGGTGGGATCGGATATGTTCACAAATGTTAACATCGGAGGGATCTGATAATCGTATGTTACTAATAGTGAATCTCGCATTGCCATCGGCGAACTCCATAACCTCACATAGTCCGAAGCGTAATTCCCAACCAGCGTGGGAGGGCTAGCGTTTATATTTATAGTGCATATATAACAATCTTCACCCGAGCAATCCCAGATTAAAAGCATAGAATCGAGTGTAATTCCGATGACTTCTCCCAGCAAGCTAT
>JAGLDC010000033.1 GCA_023145965.1 bacterium
ACCTTGGCAAGGTGGAGCTCTACCAACTGAGCTACTCCCGCAAATGCGATGTAAAAATAATTTTGACTTTCGCTGTTGTCAATATGTTTTTTATTTTTTATTCCAATTCGCTTTATATATATTCTTCAAAAGCGATTCCTCTTCCGGTTGCAACTCTTCACCACGGCGCGACATTACTACTTTTGCGGTGGATATTGCCTTTTCAAATTCATATTCCACATAGCCCTGGGAGGTTCCCCATGAAAAGCTCTTAATAAATTTTGGTGGAAGTCCCGTGCCATAATGATTTACAGACACTCCAATATAAGTTCCCGAGTTTAAAAGCGCACCGATACCAGTTTTCGAATGATCGCCTATAAAACTTCCCACCTTTATTCTTCCAGTGTCTATCTGGCCATCACCAAAATCGATACGAATTTTTCCATAATTGTTTTTCAGGTCGCTAGTTGTGGTCAATGCGCCAAGATTGACCCATTGGCCAATATAGGAGTGTCCCACGAATCCCTCGTGGCCTTTATTAGAATAACCTATGAAAATTGATGATTCGACTTCTCCAGCGATTTTGCACATGGGTCCAAAACTGCAGTCTTCGCGAATCCAGCCCGACAACACAACAGTATCCTGCCCAATGAAACAAGGCCCTTGAATAATTGCGCCGGGGCGGATTATCGCACCACGAGACACTATAATAGGCCCTTCGCGAGCATCGAGAACAGCACCAGCGAAAACCTCGGCACCGCGCTCGATTGCAACGGCGTTTTCGCCATAAATCGCGGCCTGCGGATGAACCTGACCATCGATAGCCCGACGAAAATTCTCGTCGAAATCGGCAGTAATAATGGAGGCATTGATATTAACAAGATCCCAAATTGCAGGCACGATAATAAGATCGAGCTCGAAAACCGGCCAATCGGGTGGAATTTCAAACCAACCTTTATCGAAAGGCTTGTGCGTTAGGATTGCTACAACAGTCTCATCGACTTTAAAAATTGCGTCGCCCTCGGCTGATTCGACCATCCGTGCAAATTCCAAATTATAGACTACATTTGGCTTCAAATATAATGTGCGCCCAGTCTCGTCCTTCGGAATAAATGATTTATTGGATTTAACCGAATAGACTTCAGCCACGCTTGGACAGGCTCTTAACTCTAGTGCTGAATTAGGAAAAAGCTTCCTAATTCGCTCTTCGAATGTAAAACATCCGGCCAAAAGAGATACTACCGGCCTTGTCTCCGATAACGGTCGGAAATTACTCGCGCAAAAATCGAGAACAACTATATTCAACATTATATTCTGTCGATCTCCGTTTCATAGGATTCTTCTTTTAAAGCGCCCGATTCCCCGGCGGCTTCTATCTTCTTTGCCAGATCATAACCAAGCTTAATCGCTTTGAGATTACTAGCCTCGAACCTTTGAGGAAATCTCTCGGCAAGGAATTTCTCTATGGACTTCTTCGTCACTATCTTTGTGTATTGAGTAATAAATCCCAAACACACAACATTGGTAGCAACAACCGAACCAAGTTTTTCCCTTACAATTTCCACAAAAGGCACCTCGATATAAGGGTGTTCGGGTTTTTGTTTCACATTATCGGCATCGATAATCATCAAACCATTAAGTTTTAAAAGGTTGGCATAGGCATTGGCCGATGGTTGTGTCAAAGCCAAAAGAAGATCGAGTTCTGTAGCTTCAGGAAAATATATTTCCTTAGATGAAATAATTACATCACAACGCGCCATGCCGCCGCGAGCTTCGGGGCCATATGACTGAGTGTGAACAGCATTCTTATTGTCGCCCACAGAGATAGCCTCGGCAAGAATAACACCTGCCGTAATCAGTCCTTGTCCCCCCGAACCTGATAGACGAATCTCATATCTATCTTCGATAAAGCCATTTTGTCTTTTCTGTGCGCCGTTTTTATTCTTCGACATTGGTTGCCTCCTCTCTAACTTGATGGCTCATTTCGGCATATATCGTCGTGTATTCCGCTCTGGTATTATCCTCGACAAATTCGCCTACCGGGAATTTATCAACTTTTTCCTCATCGCTAAGTTTTTCCCAAGCCTTAAGATTCACGCCCTTTTCTTTTTGCCAATTCAGCA
The DNA here is from genome assembly GCA_023145965.1 of bacterium. Taxonomy (NCBI): domain Bacteria; species bacterium. Next base: position 2,103 of record JAGLDC010000033.1, read on the forward strand.
TCTCTACTGGATTTTTAAAATCATTCAATCTTCCGTAAAGCACAGGACACTGGCTAATAACCTCGACCATAGAGAAGCCTTTATGGGTGAGGGCTTTCTTTATATACTTCGAAGTATGCACGATATGATAATTCGTTCCGCGCGCTACATAGGTAGCTCCAGCGGAGGATGCTAGCTTAACAGCATCGAATGGAGGATCGATGCTCCCATAGGGTGCTGTATGAGCATAACTATCAAGCGGAGTAGTGGGAGAGACTTGCCCCCCGGTCATACCATAAATGTAGTTGTTTATCAATATCATACTGATATCGATATTTCTACGGCATGCATGAATAAAATGATTGCCTCCTATGGCAAGCGCGTCGCCATCTCCGGAAACAACAATCACCTTCATGTCCGGGCGCACCATCTTTATTCCGGTAGCGAAGGGCAAGGCCCTTCCGTGCGTGGTATGAAGTGTGTTGAAATCAACATAGATCGGCATTCGAGAACTACAACCTATGCCACTTATGAGTGCTACGTTGTTCTTGTTTATCCCTAATTCATGAATAGCACGAATTATAGCACTCATCACAGCCCCTATTCCACAACCGGGACACCAGACTGTCGGAAATTTCTTCTGGATTCTCAAATAATCGTGATATGGACTTATTGTTTCGAGTTCCATTTTAACTCCATTATTTCTTATTATGAAGCTCTATAAGCTTCTCATATATTTCTTCGGGTTCAATAACGAGACCGTCATAGCGAAAAGCGCCGCTGACCTTACACTGCCCCATAGCATAACGATCAACCTCGCGAATGATTTGCCCCATGTTCATTTCAGCAACAAGAATACCCTTAACCTTCGCCGCGATCTGATAAACTTTCCTTCCGGGGAAGGGCCAAAGAGTCTTTAATTTAAGCAAGCCTACGCGTATCCCGCGTGCTCGTGCCTTCCTAACAGCACTCATGGCAGCTCTTGCAGCGGAACCATAAGAAACCACCGCATAAAGCGCATCATCCATGTATTCTTCATCGTAAATAATTATTTCTTTACGATGAGCGTGAATCTTTTTGCGCAGTTTGGTCAACATCTGCTCGACCTCGGAAGGCACAGAGGTTGGAAAACCAAATTCATCATGCGTAAGACCTGTTACATTATATCTGTAACCCTCACCAAAAGCCACAAACTCGCTAATCTCACTCGGAGTGTTGCTGTAAGGCTTATAAAATTCAGGTGGAACGCTCGGATAAGCGCGATTCTTTATCTTAATATCCTCGAGATCGGGAATAACAATTTTTTCGCGCATGTGGCCGAGCATCTCATCCATGAGCAAAATCACCGGAGTGTTGAAGGTCTCCGAACAATTAAACGCGTGAATAGTGAGGTCGTATATCTCCTGCACACTACTCGGCGAGATAACGATTGAAGTGTAGTCACCGTGAGTTCCCCATCTACTTTGCATAACATCGGATTGAGAAAGCTTGGTCGGAAGGCCTGTGCTCGGCCCGCCACGCATAACATTAATTATAACAATAGGGATTTCAGAGATATAGGCGAATCCCAAGTTTTCTTGCATGAGGCTGAATCCCGGGCCGGATGTAGCAGTCATCGCCTTGGCGCCAGCTAGAGAGGCCCCGATTATCGACGCAATGGAGGCTATCTCATCTTCCATTTGAATAAACGCACCACCGACAAGAGGAAGTTTTTCGGCACAACCTTCAGCGATCTCCGTGGAAGGCGTTATAGGGTAACCCCCAAAGAAACTGCAACCCACTGCAAGAGCAGCTTCGACAACAGCTTCATTCCCCTGAAGGAAGGTCGGCGTTCCTTTCTTATTTGTTTTATTAGCCATTTTTGGCCTCATCTTTCTTATCATTAGCCAAAGCCTTTTTAGCGGCTTTGTTTGCCTCTAATTTGCACGACTTATCATCGCCAGCCTCGCACAGGAGTTTCTTAATTCGCACGGTCTCATCCTCTGTTGGCTTATTCTCAGGTAACTCGGGACCTTTAATGATGGCCATATCAGGACATCTAAGCCAGCATAGACCACAAAGTGTGCATTTGTCGGGATGTGCTAGATAAGGAAGTCCATCTGCCCTTTCCTCTAGGGCTTTCGTAGGGCAAAAAGTCGTACAAATCCCGCAACGCTTGCACCATACCTCAAAAATAACAATTTTCCCTTGTGGTCGAACACTCTCCCCCCAAGTAGTAGGCGCCGCAGTCGTCAAACCGGATCGTATTCGACCCTCGATAGGCACCGTCTTCTTTTTTGGTTTAGCCATAATACAATTCCTCCATTATTTATTAAAAACTCGTGCGAGAAGTAAAGGAACCTCGCTCGGGATTCTCGCCACAGGAACCGAGGCTTTCTCAAAAACCTCAATCTTATTCAGGGCCGATTCTCCCTCACCAAATACTATTGCTCCAGCATGCCCCATCTTTTGTCCTTTTGGAGCTGAAATACCGGCAACATAGGCCACCACAGGTTTTGTCATATTTCTAATATATTCGGCGGCGTGCTGTTCATCATCGCCGCCTATTTCACCAATTAAAACAACAGCACCTGTTTCATCATCACTCTCAAGTCTAGCGAGAACATCGACAAACGAGGTGCCTACAATAACATCTCCACCAAGGCCGACACACGTGGATTGCCCAAAACCAGCATTAGACAAACAATCCACTATCTCGTATGTCAGAGTACCAGAACGGGACACCACTCCAACCGAACCTTTTTTAAATATCTTACCGGGCATTATACCCAGCAGTGACTTGCCTACGGAAACCAATCCGGGGCAATTAGGGCCGATAAGTTCGACCATTTTCGACCGATAGTAATGATGAACCTTTGCCATGTCAATAGTAGGAATTTTTTCTGTTATACAAACAACCAAACTTATATAATCAGAGTCCACCGCCTCATATAAGGCATCGACCGCTTTATCCGCAGGAACAAAGATTATTGAAGCGTCTGCTTCAGTTGACTGCATTGCTTTATAAATACTATCATATACAGGGATGCCGTGAACCTTACTCCCCCCTTTTCCGGGGGAAATGCCAGCAACAATTCGAGTGCCATATTCGAGCATACGCTTTGTATGGAATGAACCATCCCGTCCGGTAATCCCCTGAACAATAACACGAGTATTTTCATCGATATAGATTGACATCCTAATACTGCAACGCTTTCTCAATTAAATTATCCATAGAATCGAAGATTTTCACTCCTGTTTTCTGGAGTATATCTCTGGCTAAATCGCCATTTGTTCCCTTCATCCTTGCAAAGATAGGGATAGTTAGATGGTCTTTTTCCATCGATGACGCTATTCCGCGAGCAATTTCATCACACCGAGTTAAACCGCCGAAAATATTTATTATTATTTCTTTGACTTTTTTATTTTCTAAAATCAATTCCATAGCAATCTCGACCTTACTGCTACTGCTACTTCCACCGATATCGAGGAAATTTGCCGGCTTTCCGCCGTGGGCGAGAATGCAATCCATGGTGGCCATGGCAAGGCCCGCACCATTGACTATACAACCGATATTGCCATCGAGAGGAACATAGCTAATTCCTGCATTTTTGGCTTTAGAACTTAGACTTTTAGCGGAATCTGAAAAGCTGGAAAAATCTGGATGGCGGAAAAAGCAATTATCATCGAGAACGATTTTGGCATCAAGGGCGAAAACCTCTCCATGGCTATCTACAGCTAGCGGATTAATTTCAAGAAGCATCGCATCGAGACCAATAAAAGCGGAATAAAGCCTTTTAATTAGCTCTTCCATTTCCAATAAATGAGGATATCCTTCGAAAAGGGCCTTGGCAATTTCTCGCGATTTATACTCCCTGAGCCCGATTATTGGATCGACGTAAAATTTCTTAATTGCTTCAGGATTGCTCCTTGCAATAGCCTCTATTTCCATTCCCCCTGTGGGGGATACCATAATTACAGGAGATTTAGCTAAGCGGTCGATCGATACCGAGATAAACATCTCTCTTTGGACATCGGCAGCCTTCTGGACGAGTATTCTATCGACAGTGTACCCGCGAATCGTTTTGGCAAAAATCTCTCTAACTGAAGCTTCAACTTCGCTGGGATTATGAGCAATCTTTATACCGCCAGCTTTGCCTCTTCCTCCACAAGGAACTTGCGCTTTCAGAACTACGGGTGATCCAAGTTCATTATATATTTTCAGCGCACTTTCTTTGTCGAAACAAACAGCGCTACTCAGTACCGGTATTCCGTATTTATCAGACAAGAGTTTTTGAGCTTGATATTCAAGCAGTTTCATCTATCTGTGCCCGATTTCGAGTAAGTGTCGATTTGTCTCAATTTTGCTAAGAGCAGTTCGCGCTCATTCATTGATGGATCATCGATAACTAATTCGAGGAAATCATCGAGAATTTTTCCTACTGTCGGTCCTTGATTGATATTGAGAACGCGCATAACGTCTTCGCCATTAATCTCGAGGTCTTTAACAGAGAGCGGAGGTTTTTCACTCAGAATTTTGTCGATTTGCCTTTGGTAATACTCGTCGGAGGTCTTATCTCTATCTGTGCCTTGCGCTTCGATATCCGCATAGCGAAGCGCAAAGAGGTCATCAAGAAGGTCGATACCTACATTGCGAACGAACCTGCGAATACCCTTATCAGTTTGCGCTTGAGTGAACATATGAAACCGAACCAACTTAGCCACGCGCTCGGTGAGGTCTTTTGAAAACATCAAACGCGCCATAATCCTCCGCGTCATTTTCTCTCCAAGATTTTGATGTCCATAGAATATTGCGCGGTCGCGTTCGGGGAGGTATTTCCTTCGAGCGGGCTTTCCTATATCGTGAAAAAGAGCCGCGAGACGAACAGGCAAAATAGATGGTGAAAAATCCACCGCTGCCAATAAGTGCTCGAAGACGTCGTGCGCATGCCAACCGCCTTCCTGCGAAACATCGACACAAACACCGAGCTCTGGAATGAAATACTGTAAAAGTCCCCAATCTTTACAAAGCCTCAAAGCAACGGATGGTTTAGGAAGAAGTAATATCTTCCGAAGCTCTTCAGCGATCCGCTCGGGCGCAATAGTGGAAATCGAGGCCGCAGAAGATTTAAGCTGTTTTAAAGTTCTTTCTTCGATATTAAGCCCGCAGCGACCACAAATATATGCTGCGCGAATACATCTCAATGGATCGGCCACAAATGTTGAATCGCTAACCATCCGTAATACGAAATTTTCAATGTCTTTTGCCCCATTAAAAGGATCGATTAGCTTTCCATTGCGAAGATCAAGGGCCAGGGCATTGACGGTGAAATCCCTTTGCCCAAGATCCACTTCAATTTTCATTGAAGGATCGAGGCTGTCTTCGGATGTCCTCTGATCTGAGTTAAAGGCCCTCATTGAAGGAATCGAGACATCGATGGGACCCACTTTATTCTTAGGATACCATTTAATAACTGTAAAACTTTTCCCGACAGGCTCGGCTTTGCCATTATACCTGAGGAACTTCGTCAGTTCCGCGAGAGGAATAGATGTAACCAGAATATCGAGTTCTCTGTATTTGATACCTAACATAGTATCACGTAAAGCCCCACCCACAAGGTAAATACCGACTTCTTTAGGCAATTTATCTAGTTGCGATAACGGCAATTCGCGTTCGAAAACTTTTACCGAGACATTTTCCATTATTCTAGCATTCAAAATTTAAATATCAATTATAGATAAACCTTAAAAGTTAGAAATCAACGAATTTTTTAGAAAAGCGCTTTTATTAGCTATTAGTATAATAAAGACGCAATATGCGCTATATTACTTTGTTTTATTCTTATCAAGAAAAAACTACTTTCCGCTTTTTCGCTCGCTCGCCGCTCGGGGGACGTCGTCGGCCTTTGAAGCCTTCGGCTTAGAAGGCTAGCGTGAAGCCTATATTTTATCTTAAAAGAAGAAGTTTGGTTGTTTTCACTTTATTGCCAGCCCTAAGTCGCGCAAAATAGCATCCACTCGGTAGATTCACTGCATTCCATTCGAATGAAAATCTTCCGGCCTTGAGCTTGCCATTGACTATTGAATCTACGTGCCTACCCGAGACATCGTAGATATCGAGCTTTATATTTGAATTAGCGATATCCGAGCCAACTGAGAATTCAATATTTACAGCGGAATTAAAGGGGTTGGGATAGTTTGGATAAAGCTCTATTCCCGAAGGCAGAATTATTTTTTCATCCACTTCGACACTAGAGCCCACGTGAATCCAGATTTTTGTGTATGTTGAATACCAACCGCCGAGGGCCGAAAGCTCGATCGGAACCTCGATCACCGTATCGGTCGGGCACAACGGCGAAATGGTTAAGTGCATCGCGTCCGAAAAATTGTATGCCGTATCGCCCGGCATTATATTACCATATAGAGCTTCGATACTCGACGAAGTAATATAGGTCGTATCGAGAACAACTCCCTTAGCGGTCGGAGCCATAGCTACGCCTGCGTTATGAACGAATAAACGAATTCCGATGTCCTCTCCCGGTTCGACGATGCCGTTGTTATTACCGGACGAATCGTCCAATACCGGTAAACCCACATTGAAAAGCCATGGAAGCGAAGGAATGTCCGGTTCAACAGTCGTAATACGAAGCGCCCTTCCCGCTGTGATGACAGCGGCATTTTCTTCATAGACTCCATCGCGAAAATACTCTAAACCGATGGTTTCTGTGCGCGACTCAATACCCACACCCATAACCCCGAGACCAGTAAAAGTATTATAGTAAACATAAAACTCGCTATCCCCTGTAGGAGTGGCCCAATATGCCGGATTGCAAATGCGAAGCTGATAAGTTACAATACCACCAGCATAATAAAAGCTGCAAGCATCCCACTCTACAACAAACTGGTGATTTGAAGCGTCGTTATATGCGTAGATCTCGCCACCGTCTGGGCGATGTGGGGCAAGATCGGACCACACAGGAGCAATAATACCCTGTGGCCCACCAACATTTGGGAAACTCTGAGGTGTTCCTGTTCCACCACCAGAATAATCATCCCTTCCCGGACAAATATATCCGTTAGAGGCTACAGTGATAGAATCGTAATTTACACCGTAAAACTTCATTGTGAATGGAAGACCTATGGTTGTAATTCGGTCGTCTCCATCGGAAACATTTGTTAACTCATATCCAATAGAAGTAATATCATCCCATGCGTAAGTCGGTTCGATATTCGATTCTTCATCGGTATCATCTATAATATAATAGCCGTAACTATCCGGTCCGGTGGGTAAATTCGAAACAGAACCTGTAGCTACCAATGGTATTGGAATTGTATCAAGATAATCGTATATCGAACCGGTTCCTCGAATTCTGAGACCAAGCTCGATAGCCTCAGCCGGTTCAATGTCAGGAGAAAGACTTATTGTATAGCATGGATCAAGAGTAACCTCAGCACCACGCCCCCAATCGTCTATCGATGCTAGTTCCTGAATGACAGCCACACGATCAGTTCCCAAAAGCGTTCCAAGAACATTAGTCAACCTGGCTTGCGACACATTGTTCAAAGTGAGGCAAATATCGGCAACTTCGCCGGGAGTGAGCACTCCATCCCCATTACCTAAAGGTCCTGGATCGTTAATTACTGCACTCTCGAACATCGGCTCAAAATAAACCACAGAGGGTTGTGGAGTAATGTTCCTTGCCCAGGGGCCATCATGATGACCAACTATGGTCATAGAAATGTTGATTGATTCACAATCTAAATAACTCGATGGAATCTGAAAACGAACCTCATCCCCGGTAACTGTATCTCCCGGAGCAACAGCGGAGAAAACCGAAACGGAATCTATCCAATCGATAGCCTCAGCACAACGAAGATAACCAGTAAGCCCACTCGCGCTTTCTGTTCCAAGATTACATATCTTTGGGAAAAAGCGTATTGTCTCACCTGGATTGATTATACCATCGCCATCGCCAACAACATCTTCAAAGGTGACAGGAGCAGCATAAATACCGACTCCCGATACAATAACATCGATGGTATCCTCGAAGGGATAAATATTCGGCCCTGTAACTACCAAAATAAGCGGTATAGATGGATCCGTAGTAAGCGATATCGACACGTCGCCAGAGCCATCCGTCATCGCATAAGAGAAATTACTTCCTTTGTGTATCGCAACACGAGCATCTTCCAGCGGCGCTCCACCCACCACCACATTTACGTCGATAGTCACTGCACCCACGAAGACCACGGGCGGAAAATCTACCGTCGGCGGCAAAATTGGCGCTGTCCATGTAAGCATCTCCGGTGTTCCGACCAAAGCCGACGAAAGATACTCGTATCTCGAATCGGAGGAACCGCCAAATTCCGAATACATGCTGTTTTTTCCATATGTATGCGCAGCTCCGAGTTGGTTAAGGTCCTCTTCAAAAAGCCCTTCATAGATATGCTTCGATAGCGAAGAGCGCTCCTCGGAATTCGAACTAACGGCAGTCTGTCCCATAAAGGCCACGCAGCCCTTTGGGTTAGAAATGGTTCCTGCTCTGGTCGATCTTTCGCACATCCGCGTATCGCCGGACATGAACCCACCGGTTCCGCATGAAATCGAGATATTAACAGGGCATTTGCCGTCATTGTCAAGCGTATCGAGACCGCCATACGCCGATTCATAGTTGCCGAAGTAATAATAATCCGGCCATGCTTGGCCGCGGAATTGGATCAAGCCGCAACCGGCTTCAAAATAAGGTTTTGCCGTGTAAAAATCGTCGCCGTCGTGCCTTCTTAGAAGCTGAACATCGGTAAAACCAGCGGCCGTGCATTGTCCCATGCCATATGTTACTGCGGCGAGATACGATGAATCTTGCGGCCCAAGAGGATCCCACGTTGGGTCGTCCTCGCTAACAATACCGATTGCACGAGCATACCAATCGTCGGTCGTGTCGGGATGGCATTCGTAGTTAAGTTGTTTTTGAACGAGAAGATCGACCTGCGACGAGGCATCGCACGACATCCGCCCGAGAAAGACATCGGGGAAGTAATCGCTGCCATCGACGCAGCCGTATTCGTTGTCGCCGATGCACGAACCGGTCGATAGGCTCATATATGTTGTGACGTTCTCTGCATCACCCACGAAAAGGACGTATGCCGGCTTGATGACCCACGTGTCGTATGCGTTTTGGATATATGCCTTGATGGAGGCTGTGTCCGTTCCGGTTTCGGTCGTCGACACAACTTTTGTCGGCATACCCATGTGAAGTTTCCAATCGAGCCACGGTTCGAACTCGTCAACGAAATATGGATATGCAATAACTAAAAGTTCAGCACCATCATCAGGATCCCATTCTGTTGACTCCTGAGGTCGCATTCTCGGAATCGTTTTCGATGGATTAATCAAAGTCGCTCGGAAAAGCTCTTCAAAAGCATAATGATAATATGCCGGGTCCGGTGCTGTCGAACCACCGCCCGCGTATTTGACAGATATAATTGCGTTGCGCATAAACCTAACACCATATGTGGGATGGTATTCCAGCGGCTGAACATCGATATCCGCTATCTCGACACCTCGAATCGTCTTTTTCCCGATGTAATCGATAGTTCCTCCGGAAGGAATTGAATAAAGCCGTGAGTTGCCGGGAACAATCTTACTCTTAGAGAATACCTCCTCACAACGGGGAACTGGCAATACTTCAATCCATTCACTCCATTCAACCGACTCGATTTCAACCGAGACGGAAGAACCCCTCGGTATAGCAAGAGAATATGCCAAACCCGCAAGTTGGGGGCCATACTCTTCGCCCCTCGGCCCGAAATCGGCCAGCGAAATATAAGAATATCCGCCTCCAAAATCGCGAATCTGCGGTTGCTCAAAATCGACAGAAAAACGAGTCTCAGAGCTATTATCACAAAGCAGGCTCACTCCACTGATTCCTGATACTGTGAACGAAATACACATCAAAGCTGTAAGTAGTAAATTATAGCGGGTCATCGGCTAACTCTCCAAAAACAAGACTATTTTTCAAGGGTGAACATAACGCGATTAAGCTTCGTTGGCGCTACAGCATCATCAAAACAAACAGCAGAACCGGAGGAATCGCTCGGAGCGAGATATTGAAAAGTCTCCACACCAAACCAGAACTCGTATTCCTCATTGCCCATTACGTTTAGCGTATCCTCAACAACATGGTTGCCATTTAAATAAAACGCCTCATCGAGCGAAGAAGAATTGAGACTCTTAGAATATATATAATGGGTCCTCGGAAGCCCGTCGGTATGTTGCACAGTAATATATGCGGCATATTCTACCATGTCTTCGCTACCTCCACCCCAAAGATGAAGGGCGCCTTCAACATCGAAATCGACACTAATCCTCGCTACAAACCAACCGGAACCTTCGATACCGATGCGCTTACCGGTCTCGACTTTCGTGCGAACAATTCTGTATCCCGGAGATATATCACAATCAATATAGCTATAGGCGGAAAAAGCGTCGTAACCGTCAGCATAAACACAGGCTGGCACAACATTGTCAGCAATCAAGCCAAAGCGAAGGAAATCAAAATCCTCGCCGAGCACAGTATCGGTGCTCGCCGCGCGAACAATATGGACTCCTGCACTATCAGCAGTTTCCGGTATCACCGAAACCATAGTGCCAGAGCGCTCGATATAACCATCGGCATCCTCGATCTCCAAGGCCGCTGTATATTTACCGCGTTTGCTGTAATTGAAGGTCGGTGCTTCTCCTGTATCGGTTTGAACAAAAGGATCGGGGCGAAGACCCGAAGGAGTGAAACCACCCTCGGTCACGCTCGAAGGATAGAAATACCCACCTGCCGAAAGATCGAGATTCCAGCTCTTGCGAAGGATTTCAGCGTCGGAGAGTATCTCACAATAAAATTGCGCTTCATTCCCAACAATAAGCTGGCCAGGCCCTGTTACAGATTCGATAAATGGCGGATCGACATTCGTGTAATTCGTATCGATAGGTTCGTTTGGATCGCTGCCGTTGCCATTATCGCAACCCACAAAAATGAATAACAAAAAGAGGCTCAAAAACAAGATAAGAGAGTTCTTCACTGGTTTCCTTTCTTTCACTGTTCCTTATAATAATAACTATTATAAATAAACATCATTCAGTTGCAATAAAAAATAGCTCCAGTAGATACAAATCCCGCTAATATGAATTTACAAAATATATTCAATATGAATTCGCGAAGAGGCTCTCCACTCGGGCGATTTTGGCCCTGCTGTAACTCTAAAATTTTCCTTCAATTGGGAAAAAATCGCTATATTGTTATCGGATAATAGCATAAAAAAACAAATAGGATGGTTAAAAACCACCCTATTTGTTTTTTTGAATTCCCCTCACAAGCCTATTTATATTCTCGGGGTTCCTCCTCACCGCTTAATATTCTGAGCACCCCCATAACCAAACCCTCCATCTCGTCTTCGCCGGGGTAGATGTGAACTGGCGCTATCCACTCGACATATTCTTTAACACCATTCATTACAGGATTACAAAAGGCTATACCGCCAGTGAGAATAATTGCATCGACCCGGCCCTTGAGTGTGGCAGCGTAGGCGCCGATTTCTTTTGCAATCTGGTAAATAAAAGCCCGGAATATAAATCTTGCCTCCTCGTCGTTATCGAGATGGTTTTCCAAAGCTACAAGGTCGTCAGTGCCGATTAGGCCTAGAAAACCGCCTTTTTTTATTATCTTTTTCAGCAACTCCTTTTCACTATACTTACCCGAAAAACAGAGCTTAACCAATCCCGTTACAGGGAGTGTTCCACATCGTTGTGGCGAAAAAGGCCCGCCATCATTGGCGTTGCTGGCATCGATCATCTTGCCTTTGCGATGAGAAGTTATGCTTATTCCTCCACCGAGATGAGCGATTACAAGATTCATATCCTCATATTTTTTACCGACCGTCTTCGCATGACGCTTGGCTATCATTTTGATATTAAGGGCGTGGCTCAATGAAATTCTTGGAAGCTCTTTCATGCCCGAAACATAGGCTACATCATCGAATTCATCCACACTAACAGGATCAACAATAAACGATGGAATACCCACCGGCTCTGCGATTTCCTCTGCGAGAAGGCAACCGATATTCGATATATGGTCGGCCTGAACGCGCCCGTTAATAACATCGGATTTCATTGCGTCATTTATGGGATACGTTCCGGAAACAAGAGGCTTAAAGGGGCCTCCCCTTGCAACCACCGCATCGAGATCATGAAGATCGATACTATGCTTATCCATGCAGGCGCGTATTGTGTTTGAGCGAAAGGTATGTTGATCGTAAGTATGGTCAAAAACATCGAGTTCTTCAAGAGTGTGCCTTATGGTTTCGATAAAAAGTGGTTTTTTGTCTTCATAAACAGCTACCTTAGTCGATGTTGCTCCAGGATTGATGGCCATGATTTTCATTATTCCTCCTCGTTATCGTTTAAAATAATAAAGGAACTCTTTGGAGTGTTGATAACTCGCCAATAGAGACTCCTTTGAATATATTTTTCAAGCCTTATGTCGAGTTTCATTCAACAAACGCACCGTAATATAGATGTTTATTACTACTTGGGCAACCCAAATAAATGGAAAGTAAAAATATTGATAAAATAAAAATAACCTTGACAAAGTTTAGAATTCTTCTTACTTTTATTAGTGAAGAAGGAGATTTGTTATTACTTGCTTAGAAAATTAGTCACAAATGGGAAGGGTTTTAAAATTTTAAGCATTTATCATTTTGAATGTTATTCGAACAAGGGTTGCAACCTATATCCATAAGGAGGATGTAAATGAAGAAATTGTTGTTAGTAGTAGCTCTTTTAGCCGTTGGTGTTGCCTTCGGTTACACTCAGAGCTTAGGAACCGCCGGTGACGAAGTATCTGGCGGATCTCGTGACGTTCTTGGTGAAGGAACAGCTAACGAGGCTTATGTTTATGCCAAGTTCACGCTTACCGGTATTGAATTCCAGGTAATCGACCTTGCCGATGCAACTTGCATGGGCGATGTTGGCACCGACAATCCCGGAAATGATGTCTGGATTCTGACTGCTGTCAGATCTGGTGATGACATAGCTCAGTGGGCAACCGCTGATATTCCGTTCGTTATCGAAAATCGTGGCGCTTTGGCGCTCGACCTCGGTATGTGGAATGATTCCCCTCTCACCATCAGCACAGCTGGTGATGATTGGGATTATCAGCCTGTCACAACTGACATTTCCTATGCCTTAAACCAGTACAAGCTGTTTGGTGTTTTCACACAGGGCGATTGGGCACCGGCCACCGAAGCCATCGTTAAAGGCGAAATGGGTGGAGCAGCCGATCTTACAGTAGCTGGTGGTGGCGCATGGTGGATCGGTACTACCCTTGATTGGTATACCGATGCTACCCATTTCACGCCAGAAACAGAAGCCAACGACGTGTTTGATGGCAGAACCAACCTTAACCTCCCAGCCGCATGCGGAACCTATAGCGGCCAAGATCTTCTCGACTATTGTCAGCTTCGTCTACGCCTCGCGGTCAGTGAGGGTGGCACGGACCAATATGGTCACGCTGTCAAGGTTGCTTTGGTCAGCAGAATCACTGAAGGACTCTAGTCTCTGAGTATTTAGACTACTGCAACCCTCTTGCCCCTCTCTTTTTGGGAGGGGCATTTTTTTATCCCAAAAAAGAGATTATAATCTAATGTGTCGATCTAAGATACACTCAATTGAAATATTGAGTGGTTTTGTGCCGAGCGAGATAAAACCCTATTTTTATTTTTTGATTTAATTTTGCCTAGAAAGAATTATATTTCTTTCCAGTTATCTGCTAATAAACATTACGAGGTAAAATATGACCAATACAAAAACTTGTTTTTTAAATGTATTAGAAAACCTTTCAAGATGGCAGTTCATCTTAATTATAGCGCTAATTTGTATCCCACTTTTTTATTTTGTTTTTAATCCACAACCGAGTATTCTAGATGACAATTTTCATTATATGAATCTTGCGAGACAATTATCCTCCGGCAAGGGTTATACAAACCCCTATTCGGTCGAACCGATACCGGAAACACATGTTGCGCCGGGTTATCCATTTGTTCTTTCTTTAATTATTAGAATAACAGGCCACGATAAACCAATAGTCGCATTTAAACTCTTCAATAATTTTTGTTTTTGGCTAGCCCTCGTTTTAATTGCGTTTATTTTCGATAAGCATTTAAAATTAAACCGTTGGGTAACACTTATATTCTCCTTATTTTTGTTGTTTAATTCGGAGATAGCCATGTTTGCTTCTATGGTTTCAACCGAAGCTCCCTTCCTTTGCTTTTCCGCTTTAACCATAGTATTTTTCCTTGAATACAGTATTGAGCGAAAACTTAGATATTTTATTCTAGCTATTTTGGCCACGGTAGCCGCTCTTTATATAAGGATACCCGGTGCGCCATTAGCAGTTGTATGTTTTATATGGTTGATATGGCGTAAGGAGTATAAAAAAGCTGCTCTTTATGCTCTGGCGGTGGGTTCTCTTGTTGGCATCTGGATATTGCCATTATTATTAAAAGGTCAGTTTCTCTACACACAGCAAATTGCTCGCGCCGGGCTCGATACCTCTAAAATTGGGCATTACGATTCTTTTGTTACAAGGTATTTCCACCATTTTTTATCTTATTTCATGAAGTTTATTCCATCCCTGTTCATCCCAAGACATATTAAATTCCTTTATACCGGTTCCGAGGTTAGTATTTTCAGCTGGCTTGGATTAATCTTGGGGATTCCGATTTTGGTTTTTTCCATTATAGGTGTTGTAAGGACTTTCAAAGATAATAATAATCTTGTTACCTTTTATGCTGCTTTATATTTCATGATTTATTCAGTGTTCGCATCTCATGGAACCCGTTATGCAAGCTATGCTTTTCCCTTTCTTTTTTACTTAATCGCTGTTGGTCTATGGTCATTCTTAGGCTGGTTGAAACTTGGGAAAAAGGCTCGAACTACATTTGTTATAATCCCCTTAATGTTTTTATTCCTATTTGAAGGTCTCCCTAGATATTATGGCGATGTCCAACTTACCTCGAAAACCAGGAACCTATATAAGGCAAACGGCAATAGCTACGCGGAACTGTCAAGATTACACAGATACCAAAGAGAAGAATCGATTTTTCGAATGCACAAGGCTCTTCGGTGGTGCAAAAGCAATATCCCAAAAGACAAAATAATATTAGGCTCACAAATAAGGTCGGCAACTTTTATAACAGACCATCGAGTTGTTTCACCTACATATTTGAAGAAATATTTTACTGCGGGCTATAAAGGATTTATAGCAGATAAAAGTATAACGGAAATAGACTCGCTTGGGAAATGGATGCTCGATAATCGTGTGGAATATGTTGTTCTCGATAAGGTTTATAATATTACCACCTTTTTTATAAGGCCATTAATGAGCCGTTACCAAGACTGTTTTGATCAGGCCTATTCCACGGAAGCGCCAACAACCAGTATCTTCTCGGTCGATACTTCATGTTTAAGGGCTTCAATAACGAAGGGAAATGAAGATTTTATAAAATATTTTATCGATTTATACAAGGCAAAACTCATTGGTAATAAATATCTTCTCGATTCCCTTTTGAATGAAAATGATGATACTCTGGATCAAATAAAAAAGATAATCATAACACACAGTTATCTTATGGACATACAATTGATGGAAAAAGCGGACATGTTTTTCGAAGGTGCTTGCATTAAATACCCTCACGACCCCGCTATATGGATGGCAAGGGGTATTGACCTAAATCAAAACGACAAGAATGAGCTTTCGATTATATCGCTCGAAAAGGCCAGAATTTTCGGGGCCAAAGAAGCAGAATGCTATAATAATATGGCTATAGCCTACGCTAACATGGGAGATTTAGAAAACTCCTTAAGGTGCTTTAAGCTTGCTGCAAAAAAAGATCCATTCGATCCGGTGATATTTGAGAATATAATATTTGTCTATATTCGTTTGGGTGACGCAAAATCTGCTGAAGCTTTTATAGTAGAACAACTTGCCAGAACAGATGTTGATAGCCTTTTCACAAAAAGAATGGAAAAAGCAAAAGGAAATTTTTACGATTGGAAAATCAGGAAAAATTCTAAAGGGTCAAGAGAATAATTTTTTTGGCTTTCTGGGTCTTGCTTTTATTTGTATAAAACCGATTAAGACTAATGATGGTATAATATATTGTTGTGTAATGGCTTAAATATATTTTACTTCTGTTTAATTAACGATCATATGAGATATTTCGATATTCAAAACGGCTAGTTTATCTTTCAAGATCGACGGCATTTCGTTTCATTTTTCTATTGCTTTAAATAAGCCCTTGATATTGTTTATTGCAGAATATATCTTGTTTTATGAGTATTTTACGCTTCGATAGAGTTGGCAAAGCATACAGCAAAAGATGGATTGCGCTTTCAGATGTGAGTTTTACCATCGAAAAAGGAGAATTCGTTTTTCTTGTCGGTTCTTCCGGGGCGGGCAAGAGCACTCTTCTTTCACTTATCTTTATGGAACAACACCCTGACTCCGGAACTGTTGAAGTTGTTGGGTTTGACTCGAAATCGATAGATATTTCGGCAGTGCCTAATCTCAGGCGAAAGCTCGGTGTTGTTTTTCAGAATTTTCGTCTTCTACCGGACATGACTGCTGAAGAGAATGTGGCTTTTGCGCTCAAGGTAACTGGCCAGCCTCGGAAGTTTATTAAGAAAAGAACATTCGAGCTTTTGGCAAAAATGGGGCTTTCGCACAAAGCAAAATCATTCCCACACGAGCTTTCGGGCGGCGAAAAACAGCGCATAGCTATCGCCCGTGCGCTGGCAAATTCGCCGCTCTTGCTTTTAGCCGATGAACCAACCGGCAATCTTGATCCTCGTGCAACCGACGAGTTTGTCGAGTTGCTGATGGAAATAAACGCTCAGGGAACAGCAATACTCATGGCCACTCACGACACAGACCTTATAGATCGTGTCCCAATGCGTGTTCTGGAGCTTGAGAACGGTGTTTTAGTGGGTGACCGTCCGAGGGGGATCGAATGAGGGCGATACTTTTCGCTATAGGGCAGGCATTTTCGTCGTTTTGGAGAAGAAGTTTTATCACTTTTCTGTCGATAGTAACTATCACTATAGCAATGGTTATTCTCGGTGCGTTTTTGCTTATTTCACTTAATCTAAGGGGCGCAATAGGCAACCTTAAGAGTCAGGTCCAACTCGAGTTTTATATTGAGGATGGCGCTACAAAGGCCGATGCATCGACGCTTATAGAGTCTATCAAAGCCGAGAAGGGTGTTGAATCGGTTGAGTTTGTCACTGCAGAACGCGCCAAGCTAGAGTTTATCGACGAATATGGGAAGGAGCTTCTTGCAGGACTTCCAAAAAATCCATTTCCCCCATCGATACGTGTCGAACTAGCAAAAGACCTTACTATAGGCGATGTTCTCGATTCACTTACGGAGAAATATCGAGATGACAAGCTTATTATCGAGCTCTCTGCGCCTAATAAAATTGCTCACAGCCTGGCAAAGGCCAGTCAAATATCTCTACTCCTTACAGGGTTGTGGGGTCTCGTTCTTCTTATTGCCGCAACCACTATTATCACTAACACCGTGAAACTTGCTATCTCCCAGCGCGGAGAGAGCATTAAGGTGATGCAACTGGTTGGGGCATCTCGGAACTTCGTTCGGCTTCCATTCTTGCTCGAAGGTTTGATTCACGGTCTTGTATCCGGTGCACTGGCCTGGCTTATTCTTTGGGTGCTTTCGGAGGGTGCGGATTATATTTTACCATCCCTTATTCCCTTACCACTTCCCTGGAATATCTCGATAGTATTATTGGGTGGAGTCTTCGGAGCACTTGGTAGCACAATAGCCCTTAGACGATATCTTCGATATTAATCTCCGATTTCTATTTTAAAGCGGATATAAAACCTAAACCGCCCTTCCCGGGGGGCGTCGGCCTTCTTGACCTTCGGTCTCGAAGGCAAGCATGAGGTTGGCTAAAAATCGAGCACATAGGTATTATTCCGCACCAACCTCCTGCTAATTTCTTCGCCGTTGGAAAGCGAGCTTTCCTTTGGGCGAATAAATCCGACGCCCCCCTGGCGCAGGGTTGACATGTTATAACTAAAACTGTATTTTAGTAGAAATTCATTTAGGAGAAAAAATGCGGTATTTAGTTTTATTTTTAACACTGGCTGGTGTTTGTTTTTCGGGGTGGTTTTTCATTCCTGGGGCTTATTGGACATTTCAGGATGGTGGAATAGGTTTTTTGTATATACAAGGGGAATACGAAAAATTTGGATGGAACGCCGACGCGCGTTATTCATTTAAAAGTGACTACTGGTTGGACACTGAATTCAGAGCTAAACTAATCGGCGAGATGACTTCTGTTAGATTCGATTATTCGCGCGATTCTCTAGAGGAGGACTGGCGTCGTTATCTTAGTGATACATCAACCATGTCCGAATATATAGCATCGGAATATTCTATTTATCTTCGCCAGTTTTTCAATTCCGGCAAGACAAACAAATTTTCGTTATATACTGGAATTAAACATGGTGATTACACTTCTCCCTTGACTTTCATCCCGACATCGAGCACATATGATTCGACAGAGGAAATCCGCGTAGCTGACGCTATAGACATTGGTGGCGAGTTTTCTATCGACAGTAGAGACGACCCGGAGAATCCTGAAACGGCGTATTACCTTAAAATCCGCTTTGGTGGCCTTATTTTTCCCTCAGACAAAAATACGCTTTTCGACTATATGGATGCCGAACAACTAACCGACCCGGACAAAGAATGGCCTCTTAAGGCTACGGGCTATATAGAGCTCGACCAACGCTTTTATGGTAAGCTTCAAACCAAGGAAGTTCCATTTCCTCTTATTTTGGCAATGCGAATCGCGGTGGGTCATCACCTAACAGAAGTTCCACAGCTCGTAGCCTTTAAAGCCGGGCGGGATAATTTTCTTCGTGGTATCGATAAACGCCACCTTATGGGCACGAGCTATTATATAATGTCAGGGGAACTCCGAGCACAGGTCTGGGAGGAGAGTTATACACCATGGATATTGCTTCACTGGATAATCCCGGGATACGAAAACCCAAGGCCGATACTAGAGCTTGCTCCATTTCTTGAATTTGCTAAGGTTTACGGTGATTATGTCCGTAATGACGAGCAACAGATGACCATCGGTTTGGGACTTCGCTGGGTTTTCACCGATTACACAGTCGTTCGTTACGATTTCGCATATTGGCCGAAAGGCAAAACCTTTGGAGCCTATTTCTCGTTTGAGCCGAGCATATAGAAAGTGAAAAACACGCGCAGGATACTCCACCTGATATTGATGCTTTTGGCGATACTCGTGATAGTTATCGCAGTGGAGTGGTTCGCTCTTCGCGCTACCAAACTTGCTTTCAGCGAGCTTATGTTTCGCAATGGTCTCGGTTCCGCATCGGTATTAATCGAAGCATGCCGGACAGTCTATGGTTTTCAGGTTCTCCGAGAATTTGAGCGAGAAAGTCGGCTTATATTCGCATCTGAGTCCATCCCGGAATCCATAGGCCCTGGTGATGTCGAGAAAATTGCAAAACAATCACAACTTCCGCTTGTAGTCTTTACCGATTTCGATGCTAACATTATTTTTAAATCATCCTCAACATATAACGAACTTTTTAGTTGGTTAAACACTGTAAAAACCAACCTTCATCTAATATATGACAACACGGAATCAACACAACTTTTTGGAATCGACCGCGAACTTCCGCTTGAAGAAGGGCCTAAAGGTTTAGCTATTCGAGTGAAAAACGGCGTGATTATTCTCTTTGCGCCAGAGCCCACCTCGCGCGAACGCGAGGAGCTCACGCTTGGCAGAATGATAGGCCGGCTGGGCGAAAATCCTGAAGTCCGCTACCTCGCGCTTCAGGATACATCCGGATTTATATTCGCCACAAAAACCGTCAGAAAAATGAGCAGCCTTACCTCGGATGAGTTTCTGCAGAAAGTTGTCGAAACCGGCGAGGCTAATTCTCGATACGCCGATTTCTCAGGCGAACGCGTCTTCGAATTAGCCCTAAATTTCCCCCAGATGGGCCGATACAAGGGCATCCTTAGGATTGGTTTCTCAGCTGCGGATTACGACAGGCTTTTTCGAGGTTATGCCTTTCAAATAGGCGCCATCTTGGTGCTTGTTCTGATTGCTGCAGGGGGCATTATTGCCCTTAGTATGACCACCAGGCGCCTTTCTGCGCAAGTCGGGCTATCTGAAGCCATAGTTTCAGAGATGAATGCGGCTTGTCTTGCAATTAATCCCTCGGGTAAAATCTCCCTTATTAATCCAGTAGCTGTAAAACTATTTGGCTTGTCCTCGCGCGAGATATGCGGAAAATCATATGTAGCCACTTTTCCCGAGGATATACTCGGCCTACAGAAAGTCCTCAAAACCAAAAGGGCCTATATTGCTCGAACCGAGATAAAAACTCCATCGGGTGTTCGTCTTCTAGATATTTCGGCTAACAAACTCGTCGAAGGCGGCGCATTCGCAGTTGCAGAAGATATCACTGATATTATCGAATTGAAAAAAGAGGCCGCAAGTGTCGAACATCTCAGAGCCTTGGGCGAGCTTACTGCTGGCGTTGCACACGAAATACGCAATCCCCTTAATGCGATAGGAATAGTCGCACAAAGACTTTCAGCCGAATTCACCCCGATGGAAGACGAAGTCGAATACCTCGATATGCTTAAAAATCTACGAGTCGAGATTTCTCGTCTGGATAATATCGTTAGGGAATTTATTGGGCTTTCCGCGCCGTTGGCGCCCAACTTATCCTTTAAGCCAATAGACCCCTTGCTTGCCGAGATAGAAGCCGCCGGAAGGCTCCGTGCCGAGGGTTCGGGTATAGATTTCGAGTCGAAAATAGATTTTTCCGGCCACATCGAATTCGATGACGATCAACTTAAAAAGGCCCTTCTTAACCTTATTAAAAATGCTGTCGAGGCCACGCCTAAAGGCGGTAAAATAAAATTAAAAGCCTATAAACTTGCTGACGAATTATGTATTTCCGTTTGGGATAGCGGGCCACCAGTTCCAAATAAAATAATCGAAAAATTAGGAAAACCTTTCGTCAGTGCAGGCAAGGAGGGTGGCACAGGGATAGGCCTGTTTGTTACGTTCCGCGTTGCAAAAGACCACGGAGGAAGAATAGAGGTTGACACTGGAGAAAACGGCACCGACTTCCGCTGCGTTTTACCAATACCCACAAAAGGAAGGAAATAAATGCAACCGAATATAATGTTGGTCGATGATGAGAGTAGCGGTAGAAAGCTATTGGGCAAATTTTTAAGCAAAAACGGATACGATGTCGCCGATTTCGCCAACGCCGAAAAGGCTTTGGAACAGTTTAAAAAACGGGGATTTGATATTGCTCTCCTCGATGTCAAACTTCCGGGAATGAGCGGTATCGAACTCACTTCGAAACTCGTGGAAATAGACCCGAACCTTCCTGTGGTTCTCATTACTGCGTTTGGCGGAGTAGATACTGCAGTGCAAGGCATGAAGGCCGGCGCGCAGGATTATCTCGTGAAACCCATAGACCTTGAAGAATTGAAGGTCGTCATCATTAAACAGCTTGAAAAACGCCGTCTAGAAGACGAAAACCGCATACTTCGGGAGCAACTCGATGATCGCTTTTCAGAAGAAATGGTCGCCGAATCACCACAGATGAATGAGGTTCTTTCCATAATATCCCGAGTGGCTCCTACCGACGCGCCAGTTCTTATAACCGGCGAATCTGGAGTGGGCAAAGAACTTGTTGCAAGAACAATACACGATGCCAGCGGGCGCAAAGGCGCGTTTATTCCGATTAATTGTGCCGCAATCCCCGATAATCTCATCGAGAGCGAACTTTTCGGTGCTGAACCGGGGGCATACACTGGCGCAACAAAAAGAATGCGCGGAAAAATCGAACTTGCCGATGGCGGAACACTATTTCTAGACGAAGTAGCGGAGATAGCTCTCAAACTTCAACCGAAAATGCTTCGATTCCTGCAAGAAGGATCGTTTTTCCGACTGGGAGGTAACACTCAAGTTACACCATCGGTGAGGTTGATTTCGGCCACCAATCGGGATGTCCGAGCGATGGTCGAGAAGGGCGAGATGCGCGATGACCTATATTACCGCCTTGCTGTAATAAGCCTTGAAATACCACCGCTAAGAGAACGCAGACAAGACCTAATCGCCCTCACAAATAAAATCGTTGAGAAATTTATTAAGAAACACGGCAAGAACATAAAGGGATTATCTAAAGCCGCACATGACGTCTTGATTCGTCATACATGGCCGGGAAATGTTCGCGAGCTTATTAACACTCTCGAACGTGCCATAATCCTGGCGCGCGGTGATCTAATCATACCAGAAGATTTGCAGCTTACAAATTCGATATATTCAGCAACTTCAGAGCTCTTAACCGATGTCGAACGCGCACATATAAATCGCGTGTTGGAAGAAACCGACTGGCAAATGAACCTCGCAGCCGATCGCCTCGGCATCCATCGCAACACACTCAGAAACAAGATAAACGAATACGGGCTTGAACAGTAGAGCTAAAAAGTGTTAATTAAAAAACTAATTCAACTCCTCTTTTTGAGCTGTGGAGATTATGAATTTTGCTCGTTCGTATCCAATTAACTCAAGATTTTTCATTATTGACTCGTAAATTTCTTTCTCCATTCTGGGTTCCCTGCACAGTATCCATATATTTCCGGGAAAGCCCACTGACAACCGTATAATTATAGTTCTCATCGAGATCTATAATCCAATAATGCGCCCAAAAAGGCCAGAAAAAGGTAACCTTGAGTTTGGCATTAGATTCCGATACTGATTTTGCTCGGCCTTTGGCATTATTAAGTTTTTCGCCACCTGCGAAATCCTTCCAGCATGTATTAAGGACGCGTATCTAGCCATTGCTCATGAGCTTATACTCGGCTGTTGCTGCCACACAATCATCTTTCTGAAATCTAATTGGATAGCGCGCTATTTCGTGCCATTTCCCTAGATAGCGCTGAATATCGACCTTTTCCACTGTCTCTAATTCACCCTTAGGTTCCTGCTTGCATGCGTTAAAACCTAATACCTATCCTATTTATCAGGGTAATATCCTGCACCGACGACATATACTATATCTCCAAAAGGTGCCTTTTTTAAAAATACTCGCTTGGTGTTTACCTTACCGTTGTTGGGACGTGGCCATTTATATTCATACCAAAGCTCATCTTGTTCAACTAAAAGTCCCAGCTCCTCTTTGACAAAAAGTTTGCCATCGGCATCCGTAAGGTCGATTATATTCTTCCCTTCCAAGCCAGGGTTCAATGGATTTAATATTTCATTGCCCTTCATATCTTTAATGAAGACATAGCTGTTCAGGAAAATAAACTCGCCATTTTGGTCGGATATTTCATCGAAGGCCTCAGGGCCGTTAGCTACAATCAGATCCACCGCCCTGATAACAATATCCTTAATAAAAGCCGGCTCACAGGGCATATCATATTTCCCGCTACCAACAAGATAAGCGTTGCCTTCAAGGGTTATAGCTTTTGCAATGTAGGTTGTTTTCCATGTTGGAATCTCATCGTTGGGTTTGGGCCATCTATAATGAACCCATCCGGCGCCAACATTGGCTCTCTCAATAAAAAGCTTACCAATGGGCCTCCCATCGACATCCTCGAGGTCTATCATATTCTGGCCCTCACCGGCAACATCTGGAGGATAGACATAGCGCATCCCATTGAGCCCCCATACAAAAATATAATCGTCGCCTTTAAACCACTCAGAATTTTCTTCTCTAAATCGAGTAAAAACCGAAGTTCCTTCGCTTTGAATTAATTGAACCGCTTTCTCGACAAACTTAACCAATTCTTTTGTTTGTTGATGTTCATATTCGACCTCGGTCGACAGAACAGATAAAACCATTAAGAGCGAAACAACGATACTGATGACCAAGCGCATTTCTTCCTCCTTAGTTCTAAACATATTGCATACAAACAATTTAGCCTTTTAAAGGATGCGTGCAAACACTTTTTTCCTTTGCATATATGTCGTTTAATAACCCTAAATTTGATTTTAGAAAGAATGAAACAAAAACTCTTTTAGATATTGACAAATTCTAGTTTATAAATATTATGACTTGATCTTCGATAACGTTCTTTTCGGTATTTGCCCTACTCCTAAACGCTTAATAGCGTTAACGCCGTTGGAAAATGCGGGATTAGTGAGTGCCGCTTTTTGGGGTTCATCGTTGTATTTCCCCTCCTTTCCCCAGCGATGGCCCCACTCCGACGGTTTAGGAGCTTTTTCCCTTCATTTTCTGCCCCTGGATCGAAGATTAAAATCTCACTTAAAAGCGCCGCTCTTGCGGCGCTTTTTATTTATTTGATTTTCTTTTAAATGTGCTATATAATATAAAATTAAAGCCTCGCTGTTAGTTATGAAATTTCGCTAATATCTTTATATGGATGGAGAAATATGTATAGAATCTCAAGCCTAATATTTGTTTTGGTTTTCGCTTTAATTTCAGTTTTGAATGCCGGGTCGAAATCGCCCGAAAAAACTGATGTCATAATAATTCCATCGCTCATCGAGGGCAATAATTTGTTCGCCTCCGAGATGTATAAGCAACTTGCAACCGAAGAAGGCAACATCTTTTTTTCGCCTTATAGCATCTCGTCGGCAATGGCAATGACCTATGGCGGCGCAAAGGGTAATACCGCAATCGAGATAACCTCAGCACTGAATTTTTACCTCGAAAACGACATACATCCTGCCTTCGGCAACCTCCAAAACCAGCTACAAACAACCGCTAAAACCTCCGGAATAAAACTCGATATAGCCAACGCCCTTTGCCTCACCGGCGGCGATGTTGAAAGTAGTTATAAATCTCTCCTTGAAAAATACTACTTTGCCGAGGTTTTCAAAGGCGACCTTAAAAAAATTAATTCTTGGGTTAAGGATAAAACCGAGGACAAAATCGAAAAAATCCTCGACAAGCTCGATGCTAACTCTGTGTGTGTAATTCTGAACGCAATTTATTTCAAAGGAACATGGAACAACTCATTTAAAAAAGAATATACATACGATTCAGAATTTTATACCTCTGATGAATCTAGCGTTCCGGTGAAACTTATGTATCAAAATGAGCAATTTAAGCTTGTCGATATGTCAAATTATCGTGCGCTGGAATTACCTTACAGCGAAAATGCTATGTCTATGGTCATCCTCCTACCCGAGGAGATCGGCGGTCTTACAAAACTCGAAAAAAAGCTCGATTTGAAAGAGTGCCTATCTAAATTGGATGCCGAGAAACCCAAGGATGTGAAGGTTTATATTCCAAAATTCAAACTCGAAACTTCCTACAGTCTTATTCCTGCTTTTCAACAGCTTGGCATGGTCGATGCGTTTAAACCAGATGTTGCGGATTTCAGCGGTATGGGTTGGCCCAAAGGCGATTTATGGATATCGCAGATTATGCATAAAGCCATTGTCGAAGTCAGCGAGGAGGGCACCGAAGCCGCTGCAGCTACTGCTGTTGAAATGGTTACAAAGGCGGTTTACCATGATACAACCCCCGTTTTCCGTGTTGATCATCCGATTATTTTCATTATTCGAGACAACCAAACCGGGAGTATCCTTTTCATAGGAAGGCTAGTCGAACCAAGCTATGAGGATAAAAAATAAGAAGCGAAGTGTATCATGTATTGAATTTTTGAGCCTTCGCTGGCATTAAACTTAAGAACACAACGGTTGTGCACCCGAAAACAACCCGGAAATCACAAAAATAATTGGTTTAACTAAATTGCATTAAAAATATGGACCCAAGTAAAAATTATTATACAATTTTATCTCTAAAAAAAGATGCCTCCGAAGCCGATATAAAAAAGGCCTTCCATCGTCTTGCAAAAGAGTTCCATCCTGACCTTAACCCCGACAAACCTGAAGCCGAGGCGCGCTTTAAAGAGATTAATGAGGCATATGACGTTCTTTCCGATTCAAAAAAGCGAGCTGAATATGACCAAATTCAAAAATACGGCGCTGGCTTTAACGCCCCTCCAGGGGCCGGTGGAAGACACCCTCGGAGTAATGGGACTGTTTTTGATGGTAACCTAGAAGACCTTTTCGGGGGAGCAAGAGGTAATCTAGGTGATATTTTCTCCCAATTTTTCAATATGGGCGGAGGCAAAAAAAGGCGTAATTATGCCCAAAAAGGACAAGATTTCAAGGCAAGCGTCAAAGTGCCGTTCAAGACAGCAGTTAATGGCGGAAAAAGCAGGGTGCAGTTCGGGATTCCGGGAAAGGGACAAAAAACTATCGAGATAAACATTCCCACCGGGATTAGAAACGGCGGCAAAATACGCCTTCGCGGATTAGGTGCGCCTGGAATCAACGGGGGAGCTGCGGGAGACCTTATTGTCATTGTGCAAGTTGCTACTGACTCCTTTTTCCGAAGAGAAGGCAACGATATTTACGCAGACATCACAATCGGTTTAAAAATAGCAATCGAAGGCGCAAAAATACTCGTGCGTGTGCCTAGTGGAGAAAAAGTAAAACTCACTATTCCCCCCGGAACCCAACCCGGCACAAAATTTCGTATCCCAGAGAGAGGTATCGTTTCAAAAGCAAAAAAAGGGGATTTCTTTATCGTTGTTAATGTCAAAATCCCAGAAAAACTCGATAATAAATCAAAAGAACTTTTTGAAAAATTTGTAAAAAAGGCCGGTTTATGAAATCGAATAATATTATCAAATTATTATTCTTATTAATTATTGCTTTTAATATCACATCGGCGAAAGTGATGGAGCCTATCGATTCGATGCGCGATGCAATTAAATTTATCTGGCTTCAACCTTCAGAGCCTTTCATGATGGGCGAGACCATGTTTTTTGAAGTTTATGCCGAGAACATCGCCACGGATAGCGCGGTGGTTTATGATCTCGATCCCGCATCGGTGCGCATGGACAGTATCGAACCCTTCGTTATGGTTCGAGCTTATGAACAACACCCATACGACACCCTTGCCCCCGGAGATACTGTTCATTATCGCTATATTCTCTCCGATGGCCCAAATTGGCTCTATGACCCATACCGCGAAATTCGCTCTTATGCCTCTGAGGTAGGTCTTTCATGCATTCCCTCCGGTGAATACCATTTAGTTTACCGCAAGAGGTGGAGCGAATCGGATTCCATCAGTTTTATAATAGTCGAACCACCGGAAACCGAACGAGCACTTGTGGACAGCCTGGCAGAGATGTATGTAGCATATCAGGTCGGGCGCAAGGAAGATGCTGTCGCCTTAGGATTTAAACTCGCGGAGATGTCCACGGGGTCACCATATACTGCTCGCGGTCTTATTTTTGCACGCGGAGTAGCATGGGAAATTAACGATTGCAAGAATGCCCTCACCCTCGATTCTATGTTCTGGGATTATTTTGGGGAACCTTCGGTTAGATATAGATTCCTGCCTCACCCCGGTATTTTGCGAGCAACTGCTGGGATTCTGGGCAAATGTGCAGGGAAAACTGAGCAATTAAATTATATCGACCGCCTCGCGAACCGTTTTGGGGACGCAAAGTTGAAAAAGGAACTAGATTATTATAGAAACGCATTTCAGGGCAAGGTCGAATGCCCGACATGCCCAAAATAACTAATCTATTAACTCTTCGAAAAGCCTCTCCCAAAGACTGATTATTTCGTTGATAGCGTCTTCGATGGAAACCTCGGCTGTTGTTTTCGTTCTTCGGTTAAATATTTCTATCATGCCATTCTTCACGCCTTTACCGACAGTCACTCTAATCGGTGCACCGATAAGATCGGCATCTTTGAATTTAACTCCAGCTCGAAGGTCTCTGTCGTCGAGTAGGACATCGATTCCTTCGTCGATAAGCTCTTCATAGATCGCTGTCGCGACCGTCATGATCTTTTCATCGGAGATATTCACCGGTGTAATAATTACTTCAAACGGCGCTATTGTTATCGGCCAAGAAATTCCATCTTTATCAGCATAAAGCTCTATCGCCGCAGCGAGAATTCGTCCAATACCAATACCGTAACTTCCCATCTGAATTGGCTTTGCATTGCCTTCTTCGTCGAGGAATGTCGCTCCCATGGGTTTGGAGTATTTAGTGCCAAGTTTAAATATATGGCCTATTTCAATGGTTCTGATAAGCTTGAGAGCTTTACCGCAATTCTTGCAGAGATCGCCTTCGGCCACCATGCGTAAATCGGTTTTGCGGAATTGGTTGATATCGGCTAATTTATAACCAACAAGATGGTAATCGACCTCGTTGGCACCAGTTGCAAATGGCATATCATCATCGAGCGCTGAATCTACGAGAATATCTATTTTTGATTGAAAATTTATAGGCCCTAAAAAGCCGATAGGTAAACCGGCAATCTTGAGAACTTCTTCTGCTTCTGCCGGACGAATAACCTCTCCAGCTGCTATTTGGAGTTTTTCCTCAGAAAGCTCATGATCGCCGCGAAGACATGCCATTACTTGTCTCCCCGATTGCGTAATATAGATGAGTGACTTAACGAGCTGCCCTTTCGGCAATTCTAAAAATTCTGATACCTGTTCGATAGTTTTTTGATTTAGCGTATGAATTTTTGCTTTCTCCAAAGGCTTCCAATTCACTACAGATGGCACCGATTCAGCAACTTCGAGGTTCTGAGCGAAGCCGCATTCGCAGGTTGCTATGATATCTTCACCGGAATCCGATGGTACCATAAATTCCTCCGAACCTGTCCCACCCATCAGACCACTTGATGCTCCCACGACGAAGTATTTAATTCCGCAACGTTTGAATATCCGCCGGTATGCTTTATTATGTAGCTGATAAGCTTCGTCCAACTGGGCTTCATCTGAGCAAAGCGTATATGAGTCTTTCATCAAGAATTCGCGGACACGAAGTATCCCTGAACGCGGGCGCGGTTCGTCGCGGAACTTATTCTGTATTTGATACCATATCTGTGGTAGTTCTTTATAGCTTCGTATCTCCCCACGCACGAGATCTGTAATGATTTCCTCGTGTGTGGGAGCAAGAACGAAACTTGTGCCACGGCGGTCTTTGAAGTGATACATTATCTCACCCATGTCGGTGTCTCTACCGGTTTCCGCCCAAAGCTCGACAGGGGTAGTCGATGGCATGAATATTTCTTGCCCGCCTATCTCATCCATTTCCTCGCGTATTATATCCATCACGCGGGTCATCGAGCGCCACCCAAGTGGCAGATAGGTGTATATACCCGCCGAAAGTTGGCGTATAAGCCCAGCGCGAAGCATAAGGATATGCGATTTTACCTGCGCATCGGCAGGGGTTTCTTTAAGAGTCGGGATAAAGGCCTTTGACCAGAGCATAATTCTTTCCTAACGTGGCGTTAATTTTGAGGCAAAGATATAGAAAAAAGTTGGTTTTTGCAAGAGGTTCGTTAAAGAAGAATTACCGCTTCGATAAGGGCCGGCACGCTCCGTGCGTGTGGCACATTTTGCTATTATTTCGATTTTCTTTTTTGCACGGACTCCCAAATTTTCCCTACCACATCCCTCGCGCCAACCCACTTTTTATAAGGTTTATAATTTTATCATTTGGTTATAAACACATTTTATTTATAAATAACCCAAATTTTCATGAACAATACTTAGGATTTAATCAGCGATATACGATCTTGCTAAAAACCTGTATATAATTATATTGAAAATACTGCATTTACACATAATAAAGGAGGCTCGCGTGAGGTTTTTCCGAGTTTTATTTGCTATTGTTTTATTTACTACTATTATATCGGCAGTTGGAGGCCCGGACGATTATGGTTATTATTGGGTTGACGATCTCGACAGCACTGGATTGTTCGATTGGATAGAACCTGACACGACCAATGTGATTGTTTTTCCGGGAACCGATGATGAATACTCTACGGCACCATTGCCTTTCCCTGTAAAATTCTATGGAATTACCTACACAGTCGAGGTTTATGTATCGACCAATTGTGCACTGGGTTTTGATGATCGTTCCATCGACGCGTATAGTAATCAGCCTATACCAACCGGCTCGATGCCTAATTCTGCTCTTTTCCCTTATTGGGATGATATGAGTATGATCGATTCCATATCTCATGCTTATTATCAAACCGAGGATACAGCACCAAATCGTAAATTTATTGTTACATGGTCGAATTGGTTTTTTCTTGGGGAATATGGCGACCCAGAGGATCCTTTGACATTTCAGGTTATTATATACGAGAATGCCACGGGCAGAGATAACGAAATAAAATTCCAATATTTCGATCCATATGGTGGCGAAATTTTCGATGCTAATGGAGTCGGTGCGACAATTGGCATAGAGTCTGAGGATGGAATCGATGGCCTTGAATATTCTTACAATGTGGCCTCTCTCGACTCGGGTCGCGCGATTCTTTTCAATAAACCCTTTTTCATGGGTCACGATTGCGCTCTCAATTCAATAATTTCACCATCCGGTTCTCATGTTATCGGCGATAGTATTGAAGTTGCTGCTGTTGTTTCAAACCGTGGGACATTAGATGAGTCATCTGTGCCCGTCACCATGGTCATTGTCGATTCCACAAGCGACACGGTCTATAATGAAACAGCGATTACCGCATTGACTGTTGGCGAGATGGATACAATTGAATTCATTGATTGGATGCCTACAGAAGGTGGCGAATTCAATGTATATTGTGAAGTATCTGTCGCCAGCGACTCTATTACTATAAATGATTCCCGTTCGACAAGCACAACGGTATGGTCACATATAAGTTCTGGTGGTCCAGATTCAGCCGGTTACAGATGGTTTGATTCTTTTGATCCCTCCGGGCCGATCTATGTTGCCCCGCCATTCGATTCAGCTATTGATGTTCCCGAGCTTTTTGGCGATGACGAATACACTCAAATTGAACTTCCATTCACCTTTAATTTTTACGGAGAAGACTTCGATAGCATATGGGTATCGACCAACGGTTGGGCAGCATTTGGAGCTGACCCATTAAGCGCTTATTATTCAAACGATTCTATTCCAGATGTCGGTGGTCCCGATGGTGGAATGCTCGCGATTTTTTGGGATGACTGCGATGTCGATACTGCTTTTGATGCTACTGCTTCGATTAAAACCTACGATACCGGGGCTTCGTTCTGGATAATTTGGTATAATATATATTGCCCTTATACCTTCTCAGACCCGACTGGCCAGGTAACCTTTGGAATCCATCTTTTCTCTAATGGGATAATCGAATATCATTATCTCGATATGCATACACCTGAAGCGCCTCTTCATGATTATGGTGGCCAGGCAACGGTGGGCATGGAGAATCCAGGCGAAACCGATGGATTACTTTATGAATATAATGGTTTTCCACCAGGGAATCCGTTATTCGACAATTTCGCTATAAGGTTTCTTCCGCCATCTGCCGGACCGGATACAGTTGGTCCTTCAATCGCTCATGCGGGTGTTACAGAAAACTACTCCGAACCGCCGGATTTTTGTCTTCATCTTACTGCACAAATATCCGATTATAATGCTGTTGCGGCTGGTTCTCTTTATATCGAAGGCGGAATTGCTTTAGCCCCGGAATCGGTAACCGGTTCAAATTATAGTTTTTCCTTATGCGGGGTTTATCCCGGAGACACTGTTTGGTATCATTTCACAGCCTGCGATACTCTAGGCAATTGCAGTGAAAGTATGGAGTATTATACTATTATTCAAAATCCACATAATGGTGGCCCCGATATGATCGACTATAAATTCGTCGATAGTTGGGCGACATGGGACACGATGGCACCGGCATACAATTGGTTCGAGATTAATCCCGATTCAGGTGGCCCGGGAATGCATCTAGATATAAGCACCGAAATAGTTTCCGATCCAATAATCGTTGGAGGAGCATTTCCATTTTACGCCGATGTAGCTAATAGTTTCGTTATCTGCAAGAATGGTTGGATTTCCACCGACACAACCGCAAGCGCAGGAGACCCTTACCCCGAGGACCCCTTCCCGGACCCAGCATCACCTAACGCAATAATAGCACCTCTTTGGACATATCTTGTGTATGGCTCAAACGGCTCTATCTCTTATTTCGAAGATCATTCTGCACAATTATTCTATGTTCAATGGGAAATGTTCGATTCAACGGGAACAGATGAGCTTTTGCAATTCCAAACAGTTATAGACCTGAGTGGCGATGGCTCTTGGATTATTTTCTATTACAAAAATGTCGATGGGTATAATCGCGATTTTTCAGCGGCAATAATCGAAGACCAATACGGCGTAGATGGGCTTTCGTATTTTTACATGGACGACCCCTCTGGTTCATATGTTCCAAAGAACAGCACAGCTGTTCTTTTTTACAACCCAACTCTATATGGTATAGATGAAAAACCCGAGCTCCCGGAAGAATTATCGATATCCGCCTATCCTAACCCGTTTAATAATGCGGTATCAATCGATGTTAGAGGCGCGGAGGCAAGCTCGAGACTCGACATATTTGACATTTCAGGTCGTGTGGTTAATTCTTTCGATCTTGAGGGAGGAAAAAACAGAATCATCTGGCAGGGCGACAACCAAACAGGGGAAGGCCTTTCTTCGGGCATTTACTTTGCGCGTTTAATATCGGGCGAGAAGATACTTAAAGAAAGACTGTTGCTACTTAAATAACAAAGAATATAGGAATTTCTTGTGGGGCGATATAGTAAGTATATGAGTGCTATATCGCCTTCACTCTTTGGAACTTCCCAAAAAAATCCCCCCCCTTCCAACAACGCCCCATTTTAGCGGGAGGGTCTCAGACCCTCCCCTACGGAATTACACATTATTTCAGGTATATTATTCTCTTGACCGATTTTTCGCCGCTGTCGAACCTCGCTCG
>JAGLDC010000034.1 GCA_023145965.1 bacterium
GCCCGAGGTAATATTTTCGTCGGGTATCCAGACAAATTCGTAGGGGCGATCTTTGTGGTCGCCCGGTGGTTGGGCGAATACAAGATTCGCCCCTACGGGAATGTCATCTACCATTCTGCCGTTCACATCGAATATCTCGATTTTAGCGCCCTCCGGTGCGGAGATAAATACCGATGAATTGAACGGATTGGGGTAGGCCGAGAGGGCCAAGTTGGCCGGGAGATCGGTTTCCTCTATACCTGTGGCGGCGACAAACCACCAGTAATAGGTCTTTTCATTCGGCGCACCGATGTCTGGTTTGTCGTGCACAGTAAAATATATGCGTGAGGTATCGTTTAGCGGGATCGTAACGTCCCCAAGCGTAAAAGCAAGCATAACAAGTGTATCGCCTTCGATAATTATTCCCCCACCACTTGGCGGCTCGAATTCTAAATCGTTTACAGTGAGGCTCCAGCATAGGCTATCCGAACCACAACCGAGGTCTTTGAATAGCATAAGTGCGCCATCGGGAACATAATCCGCAATTAGGGCTGAGTCCGGTTCGTGATAAAGCAGAGACGGCGGCGTTTTATCTATCTTAAAACTAAAGCTTGTTCCTGTATCGGGAGTCGAATGCCCTAAAACATCGGACATGGCAAGAAGTGTGACCTCAACCGTGCCATCGGTCCACGGAACCGAGGGATGATAATCGAGACGATTACCGCAGGCCACGAGTTCAACATCGGAAATATTATAAACGACTCCATCCACTGAAATCGAGGCTGTGGTCGGGTCGATACCATCAAGATCGATGAAGTTGAGTGAAACAACTGTATCCTCCGAAACCCATGCGTTCGATGATGGAAAATGGCCTACAAGATATGGGCCTTCGGAGAGCGTGTATCGATAGAAAACTTCGTGAGGATCAACTGAACGATTTTCAGTCCATGCCAAATCGACCATAATGGATGTGTTATCGAATTCTGGATAAAGTGCCCCACGCATTCGCGGAAGATAATAATAACTTGCAAGCATACTTGTGTCGGTGAGTTCTTCAGCCAGCGTGAATGCAGTATCTGTAAGGGATTTTTTATATAGACAAAGCGAACCACCCCTCGCGATATCGCGAATTAGGATAAAAGCCTCACCCGTCAACTCGGTGCAAGCTATACTGGCTATATAGCGATTACATACCCCATCATACGACGAGCTAGGAAATTCGCATACATCGACAGGCGTGCCCATACCATCTTCTTCATTCCATATACGATATCGAAAATACCAGGTTCCCGTAACATCACCGATATTATCGCCATAAAGCAAGTGAACATTACCCAACACATCGGCTGCCATACCACAGTTATGATCACGCCCACCGGTGGAGCCATTGCCCATACCATCGACTGATAACCAATCGGTTCCATCGAATATGCGATGCTGTGCGTAAGATGCAGAAACCCCATTATCGTAATAAGCAACATGGACCAAATCATTAGCATCTAAGCAAATTGAAACTCCTTGAGTCGAACCGGAAGATGGGCTACCAACTGAAGAAAATGTTCCACCAACGGCATAAACGGAATCTGAGCGCCAAATTTGTGCTTTCCAACTTGTGGGACCCCCTGTAACAAGCCAGATATAACCATCTGAGTCCATCGCAATGCCGGAGTCACACGACTTGATCGAGCCATCAAATACCCGGATAATTTCGCTACCCGAAGGACTGCTATGAATATCCTCAATCTTACGATAGTATGTGCTGTGTAGCATTGGTGAATATTGATAGCGGTGCCAAACAACATGCAGGTCTTCGTTATAATCTATGGCCAACGCGCAACCATCGATGAGACTGTGTCTTCCGTAGAGGCCAGTATCAGTTGCCTCGAACCAATCACTGTCCCATGTGGTGCCGCCATCAATGCTGAGAGAAATATATACCCGTTTTGCTGAAATATCGCTGGAATTATCTATATAAACGCAGTAAAGCGAGCCTCCGGAATTCATCACCATGCTTCTATTAAGCATTGAAGAACTACCAGAACCCGAGTTCCCGGTTTGTATATCACCATAATCCGAGGGCCAGAAAGCGAAAGCCGCTGATAGTATTAACAATCCGAGAATAGCTTGTTTTTTAAGAAACATTGTAGCTCCATTCACAAAAGCCGGTGTTTATTGTATTCCGCACGGGAAATCTTAAATGCAGTTTTTTATAATCAAAGTCAAACCCAGCGGACATAAGCAAAACCCGCCTATAAGATTATCAATTTATTTTTTATCCGCTAGTCTAAAAAGCGATGCAATAAAATCCATCCTTTAAAATCAAACTAGTGTAGCTTCATCATGCAATTTTGCTGCATCTTTTCACTCTAAATTAATCCTACAATACTTGCATAACCTTATCTATAATCGTGCCGTCGCGGTATTCTATGAGAGCGATAACTCTCTCGCCAAGCTCAGGCAACTGAGGTTCACCACCACAGATCTCGTCCACTTCTCGCTTAATATCTCTTATCTCCCGAATCGGAAGCGAAGAATCCTTGAAATGTTCAATAAGGTCCTCACGACGCGGATTAATTGCAATTCCCTTGTCGCAAACTATTACATCGACTGTTTCTCCGGGAGTGGTAACTGTAGTCACCGCCTCGCGGATAACAGGAATTCGTTTTCGATACGACGGAATAACCATCATCGCAAGCTTTGCACCGGCAGCAACATCACAGTGACCTCCGATGCCGTGCAGCAACATGCCATCAGAGTGCGTATTAACATTCACATTGAAATCGACATCGACTTCGGTGGCACCGAGAAAGCCGACATCCTGAACATTGACCATACAACCCTTGCTGTGCATGTTGGCATACATACAAAGATTAATACGCTCATGCATTACATCGTTACGAAGACTGGCAATGGAGGCTGTGTCGAAAACTTGCCCATCAAGAAGCTTATCGGCGATTCCCTCGTGTAAAAGATCAACTGCAAACTGTGTAATGCCACCATTGATATACGATGCCTTAATCTTATCCCTGCGCATAAACTCCCCGAGGTATTTAGTCACGGCCAGGCTGATTCCACCTGCCCCGGTTTGAAAGCCTATGCCATCCTTATAATATGGTGATTGCTCGATGAATTTGGCCGCAAGTTTGGCAATATAAAGCCTTCCGGGGCTGTTGGTTATGCGCGTCGTTCCACTAATTATCTTTGAAGGCTCCCCGATCTTATCGACTTCAACAACATAATCGACATGGGTGCTCAAAATATCGAAGGGAATACACGGAAAGCGAACAAGATTGTCGGTGATGACAACGAATTTATCCGCATATTGGGAGTCAATCTGGCCATAACCTAGCGGGCCACACGCCGATGGTCCGTAAAGACCGTTGGCATTACCGAAATCATCGGCACACGGGGCGGCGCAAAAGGCAACATCAATGTGCAAATCACCATCCTCGATGGCGCGGACTCTTCCACCATGGGAACGGAGAATAGCGACTGTCTCCATGCCACCTTTACTTACAAATGCCCCGACCGGACCGTTCATGGAGCCTTGAATATTACGAATAACACCGCTTTTAATATGATCTACAACAGGCACATGACAAGGGAAAAGCGCCGTCGGCGCAATAGTAAGCCCCTTAATCCCCATCTCAGCGCAAGCCTCGAGAACCATATTTACTACATAATCACCATTTCGAAGGTGATGATGGAAACTAATCGTCATGCCATCGCGGAGACCGGTTTTTTTTATCGCTTCATTTAAAGAGCTTAAGAGTTTCTTTTCTCCGCCTTTATGTTCGGGATGCGAATGTGGAATCGGCGGTCCGGGGCGATTACCCCCGGCAAGTGGGTCGGTAAATGCGCCCTGAAAAGGCGTAAGTGTCCGCCCATCGGCTTCGATTGGAACTTCTCGACCAATTGCGTTCTTCACGAATTTCATAATTCCCTCCACTTAACTATTCCCAAATTAGTTCTTATAAGACTGCCAAACAACGACGCGATTCTTACCTTCGGCCTTTGCCCGATAAAGAGCGCTTTCGGCGCGACTGAGCAGTTCATCCTTGTTCATTATATCATCGGTAAGCTGAACAATCCCAAAACTCGAAGTAACCATGTAGTCTTCGGGAGCGCTTATTCCATCCATAACTTTATCGGCAATATTGGTGCAAAGAACCTCGGCCTTGCTGATTGCATTTTCGATAGAAGTATTTTTAAGAAGAACGAAAAACTCGTCCCCGCTGTAACGAGATACTATGTCTGCAGGTGAACAGCGCTTGGATATTAAAAGAGCCGCATTCCTAATTACCTCGTCGCCGATATGATGCCCTAAATTGTCATTTATTCTTTTCAGGTCGTCCAAATCGATAGCTATTAAACTAAGTGGAGCGGAAACCTCCCGTGACATTTCAATGAACCTAGGAAGAACCTCGATAAAGTATCTATAATTATGCAAACCCGTTAACACGTCGGTCATGGCTATTTTTTCCATCTTCCTTAGCGCATCTTTAAGTTCCTCAGACATGGACCTCTGTGCTGTAACATCCTCGACAATAGTTATTATCCGATGGACCCCACCAGCAGTGGAAAACACAGGAATAATTTTCTTGCGTAAATATGTTGTGTTGTGGGAACTATCGTAAGAAACCTCTTCCATCTCTATAAGACGACCGCTTTTCAATATCGAGGTATAACTTTCCTCCGTGTCAGAACTCGAAATAAATTTGAAAACCTCACTAAGGGAACTTCCAATAAGTTTAGGTCTAAATCCAAGTTCAGTTTCAGCTATTTTATTGTAGGACAATAACTTCAGATCAGAATCAACAATGAATATTCCGTAATCAACATTATGAAAAACGTCTGTGTATAGCTCATTAACATTTTGCATTTGTTTCAGTATCTCAGAAACTTGCAAAACCTGAGCAACCTGGTCTATAAAGATCTCCAAAATCCTATTGTCTATATCGGAATCTTCCTCGATACAGCAAGGAACAGCTCCTAAAAGTTCGCCTTTCACTTTGACCGGAATAACGGATAATTGGGGATTCGGTAGTATATCTAATAAAACTCCACCCATATACGCCAAATCACGGTTAAAAGTCTTAATTTGATCTATAGAAAATAGTTTTACCGTATTGCCACTATTCAATGATTGAAACACCGGATGCATTGGATCCGGAAAAACCTTAACTGTAAATGGATCGATATTGGATAGGCGTAAAAATTCCAAAAAATGTTCCTCTTTGCGATATGATTGAACACAAATCGAGAAAGCCTTTGGATCCCGCTTTTTTAAAAGCGCTACAAACTGAAAATTTCCAACCTCGCGAATATTATTAATAAGTGTTTGAAGGACTTCTCGTTCGCTTTCAGTGGATATAAGGGCTTTAAGTCCGCTTGAAAAAAGCTGTATTATCCTCTCTTCCTCATTTGATGTAATCTTTTCCGTTTCACTCGAAGTTTTCTGCCCTTTTTTGTTGTAAAAAATAGCTATAAAAAGGAAAACCACAAATAAAACCGATAAAACAAAAAAGTATGTCTTAACACCGGATTTATTTATCTTCGAAATTATATCTCGCATTTCATTAGAAGCTGAATAAACAACGATATACCAATGATAATCACCTAACTCGATGGTCGATATACCGATAGGTCTTCTAATACCCGTGTGGTCTAAAAACTCGCCAAATCCTTCGAATTTGTTTGGTATAGCTTCTAAAAATGCGTTTATTATCGTAGAAGAATCGCGCGAAAAAGCACGCTCCACCAGTGTCCCAGTTGCTAAATCCGGATGATAGAGAATCTCGCCCGTCGAATCGACTATAAAACCCCGAGATTTCACCCTATTCAATTCCACAAGAAGTCTATTTTCCATTGCTTCGAAGGGAACCAACGCACATATATTTCCAAGCCAAATCGAATCTCTTCCAAAAATGGCACTATGAACGGCCATCGCCCTATATCCCTGAACTGTCAGTATGGGTTGGCTTATAACATCACAGTGTTCTGCTAAAGTTTTAATGACATGGCTTTGGTAGGCTATGCTTTGCCCGATAGCTTGTGTATCCGGCCACGAACATCTCAAAACTCCAAGAGTATCCATTCGGCTAATAGATTTGGCCTTGTTTTCAAGCTTGTTAGTCAGCTCGATTATGTCTTCATTTATTTCAGGAAAACGAAGATACTTAATCCCACTTTTCGCTCCGGAGATATCGAGTTCTCTTCTAATGTCCGCAAAAAATTCCTCGACACGTGTAGCCATAAAATCCGCAAGTAGCTTCTGGTCTTGGGAAAAATGCGCAAACAAATCCCTTTGTATTAGATTGGAATAAGACTTTAAAAAGAAAACAAAAATAATTGCTATAAGTATAAAGGAAACGACTAGAACAAGATTCCTTAAGTCACGCTTATTAAAAAATCCTTTTACCATAAGTTTTTCTATTCAATCTCAGGGAGTTTTAAACCCAATTTATTCGCAATCGAGATAATTCTTCTTGCGCGAGCGATGATAGGCGCATCGATCATCTTGTTTCCAATTGCCACTACCCCACTGCCTTCCTCCTCGGCCTTTTGCGCCGCCAATATAGCTTTTATCGAGAAAAGAATTTCCTGCTCGCTGGGAGTATATATTTTATGCACCGGTTCAACCTGCGAAGGATGAATCATGCCTCTTCCATCGAAACCAAGTGATTTGCCCTCTTCGGTGCTGGCTATAAGCCCCTCTACATCTCCGAAGTCGCTGAAAACGGTGTCCGAAGCAAGCCTACCATAAGCTTTCGCGGCACACACAACAGAACAGCGCGCGAAAAAATGTTCCTTGCCCTCACGAGTGCGTTCGGCACCGATATCTTTTGTGAAATCCTCGGCACCAAATGCAAGCATTATAACGCCATTGACAGAGGCAATCTCTGGTGCTTTAACCACTCCGAGCGCGCTCTCGATGATAGGCATTATAGCTATCTTGTGCCTGGTATTAACCTCAGATTGTATTTCCTGTATCTTCGATGTAAGTGCCTCGACATCTTCAGCCGATTCAGCCTTTGGAAGCACTATTATTGCAGGCCCCGCCGGAACTATAACCTCCAAGTCTTTCATCCCGAAAGGCCCGGAAAGCTGATTGATTCTGACGGCTACCTCTGAATCCCTAAAACGATTCTCCAATATTAAATTCCGCACCAAATACCTTGTGGCTTGTTTTTCCGAAGGTGTCACCGAATCCTCGAGATCAAAAAGGAGCATATCTCCGCCAAAACAAGCGACATTAACAAATAGGTTGGGATTATTACCGGGAATATAAAGCCGGCTTCGGCGTAGCCTATCAGGATCGAAGGAATGGTTGTCATCAGCCTTTTTAAATGGCGCTATATCATCGGAGGCCGCAATAACCGCAGCTTCCACTCGAGCCGAAATAACATAGCTAAGAGCACCGTCGTCTATCGCCTTGACCGCCACCCCAATTACGCCGAGCCTATCGAGTTCAGCGCTAATCTCCTGTTCGATCTTTTTACCATATAGTTTGCCTATAGTGCTTTTAAGATGAAGAGTCCTCTCCTCGAACGGCCGGAGAGTGATATGAATATCACCTTTTTTTTGCCTTCCAGCTGTTGCTTCGCGGATAATTAACATATTCCCTCCAATTTATCTCTTACCCAAAATTAGCAAAAAGGTCCGATTCCCTTCGTTAGGAAATAACAATCTAAGAAAGATGCCGGTTCAAGAGAAAACCGGGACTCTTCCCACTGGCTATCCTATACCTAATCTGAACTTAAAACCATCCTACTCTTTTAAATACGGAAGGAGTTTTTCCAGCTTGCTCGGGTGACGAAGCTTCGAAAGCGCCTTCATCTCTATCTGACGAATCCTTTCACGTGAAAGGTCGAATATCTGCCCTATCTCCTCGAGTGTCCGAGGAACATTATCCTCGAGGCCAAAGCGCAAGGAAATAACGCGCTGTTCCTTTGGAGTGAGAGACTCGAGAACCCGTTTAAGCTCGGTCTGAAGCATTGTAAGGTTCGCCATGTTCATCGGCGAATTACCACTTTCATCGGCTATGACATCCTCGAGTGTTCTGCTATCATCGTCACCGAGAGACTTGTTGAGAGATACCTGACCTGTGAAAAAGCGGCGCATCTTACTGCTTTTGTCCGGCTCGACCTCCATCTCGATGGAAACCTCCTGAGGCGTCGGTTCCCTGCCAAGTTTCTGCGAAAGTTCCTGCGAGATCCGCGAATACCGCCTTATCCACTGAACAAGGTATGTTGGAAGTTTAACAACATGCGACTGCTCGGCCAATGTCCGCAGCATAGCCTGACGAATCCACCAAATCGCATAAGTTCCTAGCTTATAACCGCGACCAGGATCAAATCGCTCGACAGCCTTAATCAAAGCAGCATTACCCTCCTGAATTAAATCAAGGAAATCAACACCCTGATTTGTGTAATTCTTAGCTATATTTATCACAAGCCGCACATTGGCCTCGATAAGGAGGCGTTTGCATTCCTCATAGATAGCCCAATGCTTTTTTATCTCTTTGAGCTCGACAATGAAATTATCGAAAGGCATAAGGCAAGACTCTTCTAGCCTTTTATAGATCTTAAGCTCACGCCTACGGAGTATTATCGCCTCTCGAAACAGAAGCACTGAAACTTCAAGTTTCTTGGCAACCTTTCCCGCATCATCTCCACTGCTAACTACTTCATCGACACTAACGCGAAGCTCTTCTGGGTCCATATCGATGGCTTTTGCAGTTTCATTAAAACGATCCTTATAATGCTCGTAATAATTACTTATCTTCCCCATTATACCGGAAAAACGATCGAGTGTGCGTGCAGTAAGTTCGAGTTTCTGTAAATCCTCGTCAACTTCTGCAGAAAATTCCGTTAGCTTTATGCGCCATTTCTTCTCGGTTAGCTCGCCGGAGTGTAGCATCTTAATGGATTCGACTACCTTATGATATTTTTCAGCAATCTGATCCAGAACGACTAACGCGTCGGCGCGCTTCTCATCTGTGGTGGCTAGAGGGTCGCCCGAAGTAGCTTTGGTAAATTCATCTAAAGGAAGCTCTCGCGTTCGAACGATTTTGCCGATCTGCATTAACCTCTCGATAAACATCGTGTTCTTGGGAATAAGACCTCGAATAGTATGAAGCGACTCCTGAAGTCGCGATGCAACCTCCAGCTCGCGCTCTTTACCCAATATCTTAACCTTGCCCACCTCTTTGATATAAAGCCACAAAGGATCGTCCTTGCGATAATGCTTGGGATGTTCTGCACGCTGCATCCCAATAACAGTAACACCATTGGCTGCAAGATAGTCCAAAACGTCCTCGGAGTTTATTTTCCGTTTGTGGCTTTCTATAAAACTCTGAACTACAGCTATTCCGACAGACTGTTTTTCACCCAGACTATCGAGAAA